>NZ_CAWQOY010000124.1:0-42916 GCF_963896525.1 Nodularia sp. LEGE 04288 | reverse complement strand
GCTTCTTCCCCCACTCCCCACTCCCTACTCCCTACTCCCCAGCTATAAAGGTGATACTTTTACAAATATCAAATAACGTTATTCTATAGATGTAAAGATGTGTGAATTCATCTATCTAAAGTTCTTACTTGATTTCTATGCTGAATCCTTACAAAAGTAAACAGGAACCTGTATGGCTAACTATTATCCGGCTTTTGCGGTGGCATAAACCAGAAGGACGATTAATTTTAATGATTCCTGCCCTTTGGGCTGTATTTTTAGCAGCCGCTGGAAAACCACCTTTACCTTTAGTAGGCGTAATTGTCTTAGGTACTTTGGCCACGAGTGCGGCTGGTTGTGTAGTCAACGATTTATGGGATAGGAACATTGATCCGGAAGTAGAGAGAACACGAAATCGACCTCTGGCTTCTCGCGCCCTGTCTATCAAAGTCGGAATTGTGGTCGCTATTATTTCCCTAGTATGTGCAGCAGCACTCGCTTTATATCTTAACCCCTTAAGTTTCTGGTTATCTGTGGCAGCTGTACCAGTAATTGTGCTTTATCCCGGTGCAAAGCGAGTATTTCCCGTACCGCAGCTGGTACTTTCCATTGCTTGGGGTTTTGCGGTTTTGATTAGCTGGAGTGCTGTCACACAAACTCTTTCTCAGCCAACTTGGCTATTGTGGGGCGCGACTATATTGTGGACATTAGGATTTGATACAGTTTATGCTATGAGCGATCGCGAAGATGATCGACGCATTGGCGTGAATTCCAGCGCTTTATTTTTTGGTAATTACGCCCCTCTAGCTATCAGCATTTTCTTTGTTAGTACAGTGATTCTACTAGCTTGGCTAGGTATATTGATTCATCTGAAAATAACCTTTTGGGTTAGCCTCGCAATTGCTACTATTGGCTGGACTTGGCAGTGTTTACGTTTAAGAAACCAAGACCTACCCAACCCTGTGTATGGTGAAATCTTCCGCCAAAATGTCTGGATTGGTTTTATTTTACTGGCGGGAATGATTGCCGGATCTATTTTAGCGTAGTAGTGCCAACAGAAAAAACACCATAAAAAGCGACCTAGCCCACTCAGCCAGATCGTCCTGTCGATTAAAAAGTCGTTAATCTACTAAAAATAATACTTTGAAATCCACTGTATGGGTTTGATATTTATTACTCAATTATTATCTATTTTTTAGATATTTTCACGTATAGCAACCGCCAAGGAGGCTAAGACATAAACGGATAAGTAGGTCGGCGTAAATAAAGTTAACTGGCTAGGGTCGTCATTTGTCCTTTGTCATTGATCATTAGGAACTCACCCTCTTCTCCCCCCTGCTCCCTGCTCCCCTGCCTCTTCTGTGTCCCATACTTTTACAATAATTTTACAATTTCCTGGGATTTGCGGGGATTACGCAAAGTTTTGCTCAATATCTCTGTTAGCAGTGTTTAGTAGTTGGGTAGATGACTATAAAATTTAGATGTACCCAACTCAATGAAGCGATCGCATCTTGTCCAAATAGCCATGATAGCTTTACTTTCTCTAGGTAGTCTTGGCATTGTTGGGGGAAGTTTTTTTCTGAGAAAAGCTTTTAGCAGTAGCAGCGAAAGTCAAGTCATAAATGACCCATCTCGTTATCAAGAAATTCGTCAGCAATTATGGACTAATCATCACCACATTCAACATTTTCCTCATGATCTGCCCAGTGGGACTAAAAACGTCCGGATTGCTTATTCTTCTGGACTTTCATCAGAAGGTAGTTTTTTTCAAATCAGGCTAAAACAGTCACCAGAAAAAATCCAAAAATTACTTTCAGAATATCAAACCCTGGCTAAATATCAATACACAGGTGGTAGTACAAACGACCACATTAACCAAGAAAATGGTGTGCCGACCACATTCTTTTACACCAGTGATGCCTCTAAAGAATCATTTCCACCCACATATACAATCTTAGTATTAGATGCCCAAGACAGAGGTACACCCGGCTTCAAATGGAATCATGGCCATAGTTATGGCGTAGCCATTGATAGTTCAGCCTCAGAGATTGTCTATTGGACTGAAAAATGGTAACTCCAAGTTATCCTATTAGCAGGCAAAACTTCGGACTTTCGGCGCAGCTTCGTCCATAAATGGCGAGCTTACCCGCAGCACAAGAAACTTGGGGAGATTTTTTGATTTTTCAGTGCCTAACTTCCCACTCCCCTGATTTCCTGTTCTCTACCGCTAAAATTTAGCTTTTACCCTCAAATTAACGCCGCCATTGGGTGCAAATACTATGCCCCGGCGAACAGGATTAAGCGGCTCTTTATCCAGCAGTTCTAAGGAATAATTTGAGAGGATGGTTGCCAAAACTAATTTCATTTCAAATAAAGCAAATGCCGCACCAATACAGCGACGATTTCCACCCCCAAAAGGTAAAAATTCATAGGGAGAAAACTGCCGTTCTAAAAAACGTTCTGGTCTAAAACGCTGAGGTTCTGGGTAAATATCTGGGCGCTGGTGAGTCAGATAAGTACATATAGACAGCATCATCCCTTTTGGTAAATCATAGCCCATTAATTGCATAGGTGCTTTGAGAATGCGCGGCAAACTAAAGAAAACAACTGGATAAATCCGCAGCGTTTCCGAACAGACAGCATTCAAATATGGCAGTTGAGTAATTACGGTGGGATCTGCATTAGCTACATCAATAGAATTGAGTTCTTGCAGCAATTTTTCCCGCACTTCTGGAATAGAATGAACCCAATATAAAGCCCAAGCTAGAGCGATAGCGGTAGTTTCATGACCAGCAAATAACATAGTTATTAACTGATCGCGTAACTCCACATCAGTCATTTCTTCCCCATTTTCATCCCGTGCAGATAATAACAAGCTGAGGATATCATTACCCTGAGATTCACGATGATGACGACGTTCCCGAATTTCTTGGTAAATCAATTCATTAAACTGTTTTCTGCGCCGGATAAATTTGCCCCAAGGACTCCAAGCACCTAAATCGCGTTGTAATGACTTGAGAAACAAAAATACAGAACTCAAAGGAGAATTAAAAGTATCCAACATCTCAGTTAAAACTTCCTTGATTTGTTGGTAACGTTCCCCTTCTTTTAAGCCAAAAACAGCACGTAAAATTACTTGCAAGGAAATATCTTGCATACTAGTACGAGCGACAAAATTTTCTCCCACAGTCCACTGATTAGTAACTTGCTGAGTAATATCACGGATTAATTGACCATAAGCCCGCATCCGTTCACCGTGGAAGGGAGGCATTAACAGTTTACGCTGTTGTAAGTGGCGATCGCCATCAAGTAATACTAACGAGTTAGCCCCCAAGAGCGGTTCGATAATTTGGCCTTCTGAATCGATTTCAAACAGGTTAGCATCGGCTGTAAAAACTGCCTCAATTGCTTGGACATTACTCAGCACTACTTGCGAAGGAAAACTACTAAATTCCGCTAAATAAATATCTCCATAGCGTTGTTGAGCTTCCTCTAAAGAAGATATGGGAGTAAAAATTGATTGCATCGTTTGAATAAATCTAGGTGAGCGAAATTTTGGTGGTAATTTAGCACTCTTGTGAATTGCCGAATTTTCTGGATTTGTAATCATTACAAACTCCTGTTTTTTTGATATATGAACTCAGTTATCAGATGCTGTAGTTGTGGAATCATGAAGACGTTGCTATTGGAGGTAAAGATAAGCATTTTCTCACCTCAGCAATTGAGTCTAACCAATGTTCTTCAAATCGATAACCCAAAAGAAAGTCAGCATTTTTTGCCATTTCTCTACCTTGGGACAAATTCCTCAAAATTGCTTTAATTTGTTGAGGGGCAAGCATAGGATAGAGTAATTTAGCTATCCATAAACCAATTTTTAGTGCTTTGCTATAGTTCTGCTCAACTGCAAAAGCCAGAACCCCGATTTCTCCAGCATAGGTGGTATCAAATCCCAGTAAAACATGAAAAATATCGTGAGTAACCGCATATCGCAAAGCAAACACATTACATCTAGCAACGTCCTCTAGCTCAGGACTGATATTGAAGGGTCGCAGATGATTTGCTTGCATATGGTCAGCATATTCTCGTCCAAAGGAACCTTGAGGATATTGGCTTAATTTGTCTAAATCAATAAAAGGATGATATCCCACTACTTCTTGAAATTTAGAAGCTACTTCTGGCGGAATTTTTGCCTCAAATAACTCCGATTTAAGAATAGCTAAATCACCTAAATGGTTTGAGTTTTTATAAGTCAGAAGCATTTTAATTTGTTTCAATTTCTTGAACATAATCACCCTCCTGTATTTTGGGTAATGCGTAGCTACTTGTCCTCAAACATCACCAAGATCAGGGATGTCAAAGATTTGCGGTCGATTTCATTCATGCGATCGCCTCTAACCTCCAAGGCAGATGACTCGCCAGTGGTAGTGATAATTTTTACGTCAAATTGTGGAATATTGCTAACGGCGAATGTATCAAAACTTTCAAACCCAGACCTAACTGGATTGGTGCAGTGGCATTTAGTCCTGATGGTAAAATTATAGTCAGTGGCGATGCCAACGCTGGGATTAAAATCTGGGATCTGCTCACCCCAAAATGTGTTAAAAGCTTAAGAACCTCACCCCTGTATGAATCCAGGAATATTTACGGAATTACAGGTGGGACAGAGGCGCAGAAATCGACCTTAATGAATTTGGGTGCAGTAGAGAGTTAGAATAGCGATCGCAGTTAAAATTTCAGCCTATTGCTGACCCTAGCAATCCTAAATCACGCCAAAATTCTTTCTTGTCTGGGCTTTCTTCTCCGCAGTACGCGCACCTTCAAAGAGAACACCACCCCAGATTCACAGCAAAAGCGTTCACATCCGCAATGCAAAAAAACATTAAACTTCATTGCGAATTAAGAAGCTAAGGAAAACAATGTGATAAGTTCTGATGATGTAGAGAAACAACACAGCATTAAGTTAAGGAGAATCCAGTGGCAATGGAATCAAATATTTCAACGGGCGCAGTTGTAGCAAATGAAGATTTCAGCGAATATGTTGCCCACTTGCAACTTCACATGACTCTACAAGCCCGCAATCTGGTTCCAACCCTGAAGCAGACATTTTCAGTTGCAGATAGCCGAGAGCAACTGCTTCACCAAACTCAAGCCAACTTTGAAAAGCTAATTTCCCGACAAGGGCTGTAATAGTTCCAAATCTTTCTCGAAAATCTCATAAAATGAAAGCAGATATTGTTGGGTCAACAGCAAGGTTGTTCTCATCAAGTCTGCTTTATTTTGGTTTATTCATGATCATATTTTAGTATCAAGTTACAAAAATAACTCTTTGGGCGCAATAGCTAGGAGCGGAAAGCCGTTAAAATTAATTATTGCAACAGTTCCTCTGACTCAGTAAGTTAAGGCTAAATGGCAGCTCGAATTAAAATGACTTCATTACTTCCTCGACACCTCAGCGTTGTCATCCGGCCAGCCCAATACCGGGATCTGGACGGAATTGAACAAATAACTCAAGACTCATTCACAAGCCTCACTCCCAAAGAAGCTCAACTGGCAATTAGCCAGATGCAATGGTTACGGCGTTGGTATGGATTACTCAAATTTTTGAGTTGGTTTCCTAACCCCCTCAAGTATCGCTTCTGTGCCTACGTAGCAGAGCAAGGGCGAGTGCTTTTAGGAATGATTCAAGTGTCACCCTTTAACCGCACACGCAGTACATGGCGGATTGATCGGGTCATGCTGGCTCCATCTGTGGAGAAGCAAGCAGTCGGCTCGCAACTTTTGCGCCATTGCTTTGAGTCGATTTTGGAAGCTCGGACTTGGCTATTAGAAGTTAATGTCAATGATAAAGACGCACTGGCACTATATCGCCAAAATGGATTTCAGCGTCTAGCAGAAATGACCTACTGGGAAATTGATCCCCAATTACTCGCGGAATTAGCCCAAGCAGAGCCTGACTTGCCCAATCTTCTCCCTGTCAGTAATGCCGATGCTCAATTACTCTATCAGTTAGATACAGCATCAATGCCTCCTTTGGTGCGTCAAGTTTTTGACCGCAACACTCGCGACTTTAAAACCAGTTTGTTTGGGGCTTTAACTGATGCTGTCAAGCAGTGGGTAACCAAAACCGAAGTAGTTAGTGGTTACGTCTTTGAACCCCAACGCAAAGCAGCCATCGGCTATTTCCAAGTCCAACTTGATCGCAAAGGTAAAACTCCTCATGTCGCCACGCTGACAGTTCACCCCGCTTATACGTGGCTGTACCCAGAGTTACTTTCCCAATTAGCTCGTATTGTCCAAGATTTCCCCCAGCAAGGTTTACAACTCGCATCATCAGACTACCAAGCAGAAAGAGAAGAGTATTTAGAGCGCATTGGGGCAGAACGCATAGAACATACCTTAGTGATGTCTCGTTCAGTTTGGCATAAGCTGCGGGAGTCTAAATTTGTCTCCTTAGAAGGCATTCAGTGGACTGGGGTGCTGCAAGGTTTGCAACCAGCTCGTAAACCCATACCAGGTGGGATGACATGGATACAAAAAACGCAGCAACCAGCCTCAGACAGGCCAGCGCCAACCAAATCAGAACCTTTAACCTTTAAGTGCGAAAATTTGAGTATGGAAGCATTCCCCATTCCGGAGACAACAGATAGAACACAGGAGAACTAGTTTGAGCAATTTTTTGTTAATAGTACAAGTCCCCAGCCCAGATTTATCTGTGAAATCAATCTAAAATCTAAAATCTAAAATCCAAAATTCTATGACACCCCCAGAGCAGCCACAGCCGTTTATTTCAGCATTGGGTTTAGATTTCGGTCGCAAGCGGATGGGTGTAGCGGGGTGCGATGGTACGGGTTTAATTGCTACAGGACTAACCACGATTGAGCGTACATCCTTTGAGCGAGATGTCCAGCAAATCCGCAACTTAGTCAATGAGCGTCAGGTGCAAGTTCTGGTGATTGGTTTACCTTACTCAATGGATGGGACTCTCGGATTCCAGGCGCGTCAAGTGCAGAAATTTGCCAAAAAACTGGCGAAGGCATTGCAATTGCCTGTGGAATATGTAGATGAGCGATTAACTTCTTTTCAAGCAGAGCAACTGTTAATAGCTGAAAATCGCTCCCCATCACGCCATAAAGGTTTAATTGACCGGAAGGCAGCATCGATCATTTTGCAACAATGGCTGGACACTAGGCGCGCCAACTTCTCTAAATCGGTGCTAGCCTTAAAGTATTGATACCTTTTTACATGATATTCTGAAAGCTAATCACCAACACTTGTATCGAGTTCGGAAGCTATTGTTTTGACTAAATTGGTCATTAAACAGCCAAGAAATTTGTACATATGCTGGTATTTATTAAAGTTTCACACTCCGGCTATGTTCCCCTCTCCATTTCCTGAAGAAAATGATCATGCTCATGCAGGTTCCATCACTCTGACCGATGATACAGGGCGAACCCTCGAATGTTATGTTGAACATTCGCTTTCGGTAGATGGACAAGAATATGTTTTACTGCTTCCTGTAGACTCACCCATAGAAATTTTTGCTTGGCAAGGTGACGAAGAAGAAGAAGAGGCGGTTTTGGTAGATGATGATGCTGTCATTAACCAAATTTTTGCCACGGCTCAAGCTGTGTTAGCTGAACAAAATTTGATCGTCAAAAATACTGCGTATGCTCTGACAGTGGCGGGTGATTTACCAGCAGTGGAAGAGTCAGAACTTTTCACCTTAGAAATCGAAGATGAAGAGGCAGATTTGGAGCCTGAGCAATTGCAGCTACTAGCTAGCTTCTATGATACAGATCAAGAATACGCAGTTTATACACCACTCGATCCTCTGCTGTTTTTTGCCCGGATTTCAAACACCGGCCAACCTGAACTACTTTCCCCAGAGGAATTTAAGAAAGTACAACCACTGTTAGAAGAGCAACTTTTTAACGAAGTCGAATAAATTCAAAATTAAAATGTTATGCTTCTAGATTTTTAATCGCGGATTTTTCAATCAAGCATCCATCTATAGCAATCCTATTTGATATGCAAATCCCCTAGTCTTTAGGTTTGGAGAAGTCAATTAGGACTGCTATATAATTTTTATTATTAAGTCGTTAAATTTGACTATGACCTGGAACAAGCTCTTACAACCTGACTTGATTTTAGAAGGTTCTATATTAAACCTGACACCCGAAATCATTCAACAATACGGGCTGAAGGGTCTGGTATTGGATGTGGATGAAACACTAGTACCGTTTACAGTGGGGCTAGCTTCCCCAGAATTGCAACAGTGGGTAGAGCAAGTTCGGACTTGTACAGATTTGTGTTTGGTAAGTAATAATCTCAGTGAAACCCGCATTGGTGGAATCGCGCGATCGCTAAATTTGCCCTATTATTTAGGCGCAGCCAAGCCATCACGACGGAAAATTAGAGCCGCACTCACAGCGATGAATCTCCCAGCAAACCAAGTCGGAATGGTAGGCGATCGCTTGTTTACCGATGTCATAGCGGGTAATCGTCTAGGAATGTTCACCGTTTTGGTAGAACCGATTGTCCATCCTGATGCAGCCCTGCGCTCTCATCCTATCCGCAATTTTGAAGTTTGGTTCTCGGAAATCTTGGGAGCCACTATTACTCCTAAAGAAACGAAAATTCACAAAACTTGATAAATCATCACCAAAGTAAATATAAAGAAAACATTAAGAAATGTATCTAGGTGACAAAAATCGGGGATTATTATTATTGATAATATGGGGTCAGCCCAATAAAGACCCTAGTTCATAAAAGATAAAAATAAACCCGTAGAGCGTCGGCCTTCACATATAGAAGGATCGGCGCTTTACAAATTTTTACGTTCGGTTAGTTGTTGACGATTACCACAATCTAACACCCCACTCCGCAAGCGAGGCTATCATGTTGTACACACAAGTCCTTCCTGTCTGCGTTTGAGCCTGTTTTGCCCCCTAAATCCCCCAAGTTTGGGGGACTTGGAAAATTCTTGTTCCCCCATAATTGGGGGTTAGGGGGCGATTCTATCACTTGTGTGTAAACCGTAGCCGCAAGCGAGGAGGGGAGAGAAGAAACAAAGTATAGAGGTTTCATCAGTCATCCAACGAACATGATATGACTAATGACTAATGACTAATGACTAATGACTAATGACTAAGACAATTGTTGTCAAAATTGGTACTTCTAGCCTCACCCAACCAGAAACCGGACAGCTAGCCCTTTCCACCATTGCCACCTTAGCAGAAACACTTTGTGATTTAAGGCAGCAAGGGCATCGGGTGATTTTAGTTTCCTCTGGTGCTGTGGGAGTGGGTTGTGCCAGGTTAGGCTTAACTGAACGCCCCAAAGCGATCGCTCTCAAACAAGCAGTAGCAGCAGTGGGACAAGGACGGTTAATGCGGATATATGATGATTTATTTACTACATTAAATCAGCCAATTGCTCAAGTGTTACTGACTCGTAGCGACTTGGTACAGCGTAGCCGCTATCTCAATGCTTACAACACTTTTCGGGAACTACTGGGACTGGGAGTAATTCCGGTAGTCAATGAAAATGATACGGTGGCAGTGGACGAACTGAAATTTGGCGATAATGATACCCTTTCGGCATTGGTTGCGAGTTTAGTAGAAGCAGATTGGTTATTTATTCTCACCGATGTAGACAAGCTATATTCCGCCGATCCCCGTTCCGTACCCGATGCACAGCCGATCTCTTTGGTAAGTAGCCTCAAAGAATTGGCAGAATTACAAGTGGAAACCACCTCTCCAGGTTCTCAATGGGGTACTGGTGGGATGTCAACTAAAATTTCTGCGGCGAGAATTGCCATTGCGGCGGGAGTTCGTACCGTGATTACCCAAGGACGATTTCCGCAGAATATCCAGAAAATTATCGCAGGGGAACCGCTAGGGACTCACTTTCAACCACAGCCGGAACCAACTTCGGCGCGTAAACGTTGGATAGCTTATGGTCTAGTCCCGGCGGGAAAATTATACTTGGATACAGGGGCGATCGCGGCGATCGCTCAAGCCGGAAAATCATTATTGGCTGCGGGGATTAAATCAGTGTCAGGAGAGTTTGACGCTCAAGAAGCTGTACAGTTGTGCGACAACCAAGGAAACGAAATTGCCAGAGGACTTGTCAACTATAGCAGCGACGAACTACAAAAGATTCGTGGATGTCATTCCAGGGAAATTTTCACAATTTTGGGCTATGTAGGTGTAGAAACTGTGATTCATCGCGATAATTTAGTTCTGACTTAGAAATGCGGATGGAATAAAATTGACGCAATTCAAAAGCGGGGTGAGATTAAAAACCAAATTTTTATGTGATTTAATTCATATTCTTTAGCGATTAAATGACTATGAATGCTATAATAGGTAATAGTATGCAATCAGCTTTTGGGCAAAATAGCGGAAATAAATAATTAACCGCCGATCAGTCTAATAGCATTTACCTAATTTAAATACATATCTGGAGAGGTGTCCGAGTGGTTGATGGTGACGCACTCGAAATGCGTTTTGGGGAAACCCAACGGGGGTTCGAATCCCCCCCTCTCCGTTTTTATCTCTGGTATTTTTTGTCTGGGTTCAGGTTTATTCATTTAACTTTGTTCCCAGAATTACTCTATATATACAGAAATTACTGAGCTTTGGGCTAAACTAATGCCATTGTGCGAGGAGTAAACAATGGTAAATCAAAGACTGGTGCAATTACTGTCATTTGGTTTTATTAGTGGCTGTTTTTCTCTAGGTATTGGGATTGGAGTCTTCATTCGCTTTGGACAATTTCAAGTATCAGATGCGACCGCTCCATTGACTGAATCAGAGTTATATGTTTTTGCTGAACCAGAACCAACACCACCGCTAAAGGAAGCGGAAACTGTTTTAGATACCATTAGCATCAAAGCGGTTGGGGATATGATTCCGGGAACTAACTTCCCTGATGATAGATTGCCTCAGTCAGAAGCTCAATTGTTACCAAATCCTGTGAGAAAATACTTGCAAGGATCTGATATTTTGCTTGGTAACTTTGAAAGTACCTTCACTAACCATCCCTACAGTGCTAAAAATATCAGTCGGGGAAAAGTTTTTGCTTTTCGTTCTCCACCTATCTATGCCAAATTATTCGCTGAGGTGGGGTTTAATGTTTTCCATATAGCCAATAACCATGCAATGGACTTTGGACAAGTGGGTTTTGAGGATACAGTTAAAAACCTGACAAATGTGGGTATTGCTACATTAGGTCATAAAAATCAAATTCTGTATTTAGAAGCAAATAAGATGGCGATCGCCATAATTGGTTTTGCTCCCTATAATATGTATAATTCTATTCATAATTTGCCAGCAGCCCAAGCCCTTGTCACTGAAGCTAAAAAGAATGCTCACATTGTAGTTGTATCTATGCACGGTGGAGCGGAAGGAACCGCAGCACTGCACGTTAGAAATAAAACAGAGTTTTTTTACGGAGAAAACCGAGGTAATTCCATCAAGTTTGCTCGCACAGTCATAGATGCAGGCGCAGATTTAGTGCTAGGACATGGCCCTCACGTTCCCAGAGCAATGGAAATGTATAAGGGTAAATTAATTGCTTATTCTTTGGGTAACTTTCTCGGATATCGGACTTTATCCACAAAGGCTGAAACTGCATACTCAATGATATTAGAAGTGAAGCTCAATTCCCTGGGTGATTTGGTTGCGGGTCGGATTATCCCTGTACATTTAAATAGTCAGGGAATACCTGAAATTGATCAGCTTTTTCGGACTGTGGGACTGCTGCGTGATTTAAATAAAAATAATCACCTTGTCGAGCCAATACAAATTAACGATCAGGGGGAAATTGTTTTGCTGAAGAATGATCCAGATATTTAATAGCACTCTCAGATAAATTAACATGAAGCTGCATGGAATAAAATATCAAGAATAATTGAACGCAGATGGACACAGATGGACGCAGATGAAGATGGATTAATCAAGAAATTTCAGGATTATGTGCAGCCTCACATAAATTGGTATTAGATAAATCTAGGCGTTAAAATTGGCGAAAAATTCTAATTCCAGGTGCGTTAGCCTACTGCATAACACACCCTTCGTTAAATACATCCTTTCTAACGTCGATGGAATTGTCCGCGCCGACTAACTTAACTCGCGGCTAATTTACCCCAACTCACATAAGGCAGTTTAGCAGCCGTTGCTCGAACTTCCTCAGCATTAGCGACTAACTGACCGCAAGCATCCCATGTACCAGCAATAAAAGTGCTGCGAGTCCCTTCATTCATGGCAACTTTGGCAGTATAATCACCGATTTGCACTTCTAAGGTTTCCAAGTTCACTGTCATGCTGGCTTGGGCATTGGTAGCGACAAGTGTTTGCAGTTTTTTGACTGTAGCTGCATCGGCTGTCAAGCAAGGTATGCCCATTGCTACACAGTTACCAAAAAAGATTTCGGCGAAACTTTCACCGATTAAAGCTTTAATTCCCCATTTAGCGATCGCCTGGGGTGCGTGTTCTCTTGATGAACCACAGCCAAAGTTACGGTTAACTATTAAAACGTTTGCCCCTTGGTACTGGGATTGGTCAAAGGGATGTTCGCCTTTTAATGCTGTGCGGTCATCGATAAATACGCCTTCGCCTAATCCATCAAAGGTGATGGCTTTCAAATAACGGGCGGGAATAATTCTGTCTGTGTCTATATCATCCCCGATAAGGATTATACCGCGCCCTGAGATTTTTTTAACTTCACTGACCATAAATTTTAATTTTGACTCGATTTTTGACAACAATCTGGTTGGAAAAGATTTTTATCCACAGACATATCAACGTACACAGATGAGTTCTAATTTACACAAGGGCGGGCAAGACTTGTACTGAGCTTGTCGTTCGCGTAGCGTGGCGTTAGCCATAGTATGCCCACCCCACAAGATATATCTGTGGTTTTCTTTTTATAGCAACTCGCGCACGTCTGAGATTTCGCCGCGGATAGCCGCAGTCGCTACCATCGCCGGACTCATGAGTAATGTGCGCCCAGAAGAGGAACCTTGTCTACCTTTAAAGTTGCGGTTAGAAGAAGAAGCGCTGATTTGTCTACCTTGGAGTTTATCGGGGTTCATGGCTAAACACATAGAACATCCGGGTTCACGCCACTCAAAACCCGCTGCTTCAAAGATTTTGTGCAGTCCTTCGGCTTCGGCTTCTTCTTTCACCCGTTCCGAACCAGGGACAACAAAGGCTTTGACTCCCTCAGCAACGTGGCGACCTTGAGCAATTTTTGCCGCTTCTCGCAAATCGCTGATTCTGCCGTTGGTGCAACTCCCAATAAAGCAGACATCAATTTTAGTGCCTTTTATCGGTTGACCGGGAAACAAATCCATGTATTGATAAGCTTCTTCCGCAATAAATCGGTCTTCTTCTAGCAATTCTTCGGGCTTGGGGATAAATTGGTTTACGCCGATACCTTGACCGGGTGTAATTCCCCAAGTGACTGTGGGGGAAATATCCGCCGCGTCGAAGACTACAATATCATCGTATTCGGCATCAGCATCACTTTTGATGGATTCCCACCAAGCCACGGCTTTGTCCCATTCTGCACCTTTGGGGGCGAAGTCTCTACCTTTTAAGTAATCATAGGTGACTTGATCCGGGTTGACATAACCGCATCTTGCGCCACCTTCAATAGCCATGTTGCAAACGGTCATCCGTTCTTCCATGTTCATTTGCTCAAAGGTGGTTCCTGCATATTCATAGGCATAACCTACGCCACCTTTTACACCTAATGTCCGAATGATGTGCAGGATCACATCTTTGGCGTACACACCAGGGTTTAAAGTCCCGTTAACTTCTATTTTGCGGACTTTGAGTTTCGATAAAGCCAGGGTTTGAGAGGCGAGAACGTCCCGCACTTGGCTAGTACCAATCCCAAATGCGATCGCACCGAATGCGCCGTGGCTAGATGTGTGGCTATCTCCACAAGCGATCGTCATTCCTGGCTGAGTCAGTCCTTGTTCTGGGGCGATGACGTGGACTATCCCTTGATTACCAGAACCGATGTTATGAAAGGTAATATTATTTTCTTGACAGTTTTGTTCTAAAGCCTGGATCATATCTTCCGCCATGCGATCGCTAAATGGCCGGGCTTGATTTTCAGTCGGGACGATGTGATCGACTGTGGCTATAGTTCGTTCTGGAAACAGCATCTTCAAACCCCTTTCCCGCAACATGGCAAAGGCTTGGGGACTGGTGACTTCGTGAATCAGGTGAAGCCCGATAAATAGTTGCGTCAGCCCTGAAGGAAGTGTTCCAACGGTGTGTAAGTTCCAAACTTTATCAAACAGGGTGCCTTTGCTCATACGAAAATCGTTATTTCACGAATCAGGAATACTATCGTATCAAAAAAGTGTCCGGCTTTTGCTGTTTTACGTTAAATGTACGGCTTCCTACTATTTAGGCTAAGATAAAGTAGGAAAAATTAAATTACCTTTTGGTAATACCATGCAAGCTGAAAAACTTTCTATTTCCTTACCAGCGTCTTTGGTGCAGTTTGTGGAGAATTACAAAGTTACTAAAGGGTGTAAATCTCGTTCTCAAGTGATTGAGTTAGCAATAGAGTTACTGCGATATCAAGAGTTAGAACAAGCTTACCGCGAAGCAGCGGCAGAATTTAACCCAGAATGGGATGTCACCGTCGGGGATGGACTGACAGATGAAACGTGGTGAAATTTACTTTGCAAATCTCAGTCCCGCAGTCGGTTCAGAAATGGATAAACGCCGTCCTGTACTCATTGTCAGCAATGACGCTAATAATAATGCTTCAAATACGGTGACGATTGTACCAATTACATCTAATATAAATCGTGTGTATCCTTTTGAAGTGTTGTTAAATCCAGAAGATTCTGGTTTATCCAAGCCTTCAAAAGTACAAGCGCAACAGGTACGCACGATTTCTAAACAGCGCATTTTGGGAGATATGGTAGGCTGTTTGAGTCAAGATTTCATAGAATTAGTTGATGCTGCTCTCAAGTTGCATTTAGGTCTGGAGTAGGATTTAAAGTATTTTTAATGGGTTTGGGCTTTTATCTGCTGTCTTTAGCCAAAGTTATAATGTGGCATGGCTTAGTAGTATAAATGATGAATATCTTTCATTCAATTACTGTTTTTTCAGGTAGAAAATGACGACACAACTCAAAGAATGGTCTGAAGAAACGATTTTTTCTATGATTAAAGATGGCGTTCAGGAAAACCTTGAACTTGATTATAAAGAATGCGGTTCACTCTTCCCACTTACTGATAAAAAGAAAACAGAACTTAGTAAAGATGTCTCATCTTTTGCCAACTCTGCTGGAGGTATAATTATTTATGGTGTAAAAGAAAAGGATCATCTTATTACTGAAATTGATACAGGATTTGATCCTAATAACTTATCTAAAGAGAGATTAGAACAGATTATAAATTCAAACATTCATCCTCGTATAAACGGACTTATCATTAAGCAAATAGAACTGCGTACTTCTAATCCTGGTCATATATTGTATGTAATTTCAATTCCTCAAGCTACAACAAGAGCGCCTCATCAAGCTGCCGATAAGAGATATTACAAACGTTTCAATTTTGCATCAATCGCGATGGAGGATTATGAAATCAGAGATATTCTCCATAGAGCAACAACGCCTGATCTAAACTTTGTTTTTTCTCTTGGTGGTCAGCATACTGTCCCAATTCAATTTCATCAGGATCACCTATTCAGTGAAGAAATAGATTTAATTATTAGCGTAGAGAATAGAGCAGAAGAACCTGCATCTTATGCTGTGATGGATGTCTTTATAGATTCAGCTCTCAAGTTGCAGAACTGTGATGATTTAAAAAAGACAGATAATTTATTGATTTATTTAAAAGATGATGAAACAATTTCTGTTACACATCTTAGTCAAAACTGGGCTATTCCCGCAATGTTACCTATATTCAAGGGGACTAATTTTAGAATTACAGATAGACCCATCAAACTTACTATTCCAATGGAAGATGCTGATTCAGAAAAAGAGTATATCTGTATATGGCGAATTAGATCACCTGGAATGATTAATCATGGTAGTTTTACATTTGTCCTCAATAAAAATTGCTTGACAGTAAGTAATGCTGACAAGATGCAGTGATCGCTCAATTATTAAATCTCAAAACCAGGCTGAAAGGCTAGATTAAATTCATAACTTATGCAAAAAAAATCCCCAATTCGCGAACTGAGGATTTTTTCTTTTAGATGGGTAGTACCAGACTCGAACTGATGACATCCTGCTTGTAAGGCAGGCGCTCTACCAACTGAGCTAACCACCCGTTTTCTCTTACAGTAAACCAATATAGCAAAGTATTTCTAATCGCGCAAGCCCTTTGGGAAAAGTTTTTTTTCACGTACAATAATAACTCAGTAATCCTTTGTACACAGGCGATCAACTGACTTATGCCCTCTGGTGGAACGCACGATCGCATCACTTTATATTCTCTGCCTGTAATCGCCGGTGTGACTTTATGGCAAACTCGCAGCAGCAATTTAACTTTGTTGGTTGCTAGTGGGTTTATGTTTAGCGGTCTGATGTTCGGCCCGGATTTGGATATTTACTCGCGTCAGTTCCAACGCTGGGGCTTTTTGCGCTGTATTTGGCGACCTTATCAAAAAAAGCTGCGCCATCGTTCTGTTTTTTCTCACGGGCCGATTATTGGGACAATTATCCGGGTGATTTATCTGGGGTGTTTCCTGGCGCTGGTGGCGATCGCATTTTTGCTAGTGGGGGAAATGCTGGGGATTTTGGCGGTGACTTGGCAGGATTTGAGTCGGGCTTTGGGGCGATCGCTTGTGGTTTATACTACTGAATATTTGGCTCTGTTTTTGGGGTTGGAACTCGGTGCGATGAGTCATTCTCTCAGCGATTGGGGGGGTTCGGCTTATAAGCGGGTGCAGAAGCAGGGGGTGCGGAGTTTGTTTGCTGGGAAGAAGGGGAGGAGGAGGAAGGGAGGAGTTAAACGCAGAGGTACGCTAAGGTAAGCACACAAGTACGCGGTGAACCAGCGCTGCGGGAGGGTTTCCCTCAGTAGGCCACTGGTGAACCCGAAGGGAGGTTTTTATGGATCAGAGTTTGGCGGCGTTGCAAGAGTTGATTGAGGTAGTGGCGAAATTGCGATCGCCTGATGGGGGTTGTCCTTGGGATTTGGCACAAACTCCTGAAAGTCTGATTCCTTATGTGATTGAGGAGGCTTATGAGGTGGTTGATGCCATTCGTGAGGGGGATCAGCAGGGGATTAAGGAGGAGTTGGGGGATTTACTTTTACAGGTGGTTCTGCAAGCCCAAATTGCTGGGGAATCAGGGAATTTTGGGTTGGAGGAGGTTGTCAGGGGAATTTCCCAAAAGTTGATTCGTCGTCATCCCCATGTGTTTGGTAATGTGTCTGTGGAAGGTGTGGATGAGGTGCGGCAAAATTGGGAGGCGATTAAGGCACAGGAGAAGGGGGAAGTTCCAGAGAAGCATCAATTTAGCGCTAAACTGGCTCGTTATTATCGGACTCTTCCCCCGTTGATGGCGGCAATGAAGATTTCTGAAAATGCTGCGGCTGTGGGGTTTGAGTGGGAAAATGTTGATGGGGTTTGGGCGAAGTTTCATGAGGAGTTGGGCGAGTTCCAACAGGCTTTGGCTGAGGAAACACCAGAACGTCAACAAGCGGAGTTAGGAGATTTATTATTTGCAGTTATACAATTGGCGCGTTGGCATAATTGTGACCCTAGTGCAGCGTTACAGGGGACAAATCAGCGCTTTGTGCAGAGATTGCAAAAAATAGAGGCGGTTGTTGATCGCCCCCTTTCTGATTACAGTTTGGATGAGTTTGAGACTCTTTGGCAGGAGGCAAAAGCCCAAATTGCCAAAGAGCAGTCATAATTTATAGTTTTATTGTAACAGTCTTGACTTGTGTGTATTGTTGTAGTCCATATTCGCCGAGTTCTCGACCCATACCGGGCTGTGTCACAATTTACCCAGACTGTACCCGCCCGGACATCAGCAAAGACTGTGGGTGGAATCAAGAAACTGCGATCGCCTAGTACCGCCGTGAAGTCAAAAGTCAAAAGTCAAAAGTCAAAAAGCTTATAAAATGGGCTTTTCATGGATTTTGAATGGTCTGTTGATTTCCGCCGTGTTGTACTAGTTAATTTTTTGAGTTCCACCGCAAGCATAGCGCCTCCTGTTAATTTAAAGCTGGGATGAGAAATGCTCAGAGTCTAGTAACTCAAAAATATAGTCAGGAATATTCCCAGGATCATCGACGCACCGCCCAGGATTAATGCCCAAAAACGATGGTAACTATTGACAATTGTGCCATTTTCACTTTTAAGTTGGACGAGATCCATCCAAGGTGCTATACCTCGGCGGAACCAACCGACAGCCCCAACTTGTTCACCAATTAAGCTTTGCACTCGCTTCATCCCAAAGAAGAAGTTACCAATGGGGCCAAAGCGTGAGGAGTAACGCAGATAAAGCATACCGCTACGGTCTTGGATTTTTAAATCGGAACCAAATTTATAACCAGCGTCGCCACGACCAATTAGTTGACCTGCCAATTTTGCGGGTTGTCCGCGTAAAGGACTAGCATAGGGATCTGACATCAAGGTGAGAAGGTCAGTGGCTGGTGCTTGCTGGTAGTCGGGGAACATCACAAAGGTTTTAATCAGTATTCCTAAGCCTATACCGATGAATGGCGCACCCAGTATTAAACCTGGATTGGCAGAACTTGACCAGGAAATGATACCAATTACCAGGCCAGCTAAGAAACCAATGATTTCAGCCAGGTATAAAGCTATGTCTGCCAAGAAGTTACCGTAAAGCTTCTTCTTATTCAGAGTTTTGCCTTCTCCGATGACTCTTCCCATGTCGAACTCGATTGGTAAACCTAACTGTTCAGCATAGGTACTCAGCGCCCGGACGCGTTTACCTGTCAAGGGGTGAGTGGAATTTAACTCCATCCACCAAGCCCAAGGGTTAAACATATCCCACAAAAAGACGCGACCAATTTTTTGGGTGTCAGATGCAACTCGATAGGCGGTTCCTGTGGAAGTTGCGGCTTTATGGTCATAAATACCCAAAGCACGAGTACCTTCAATCAAACGACTGGGTTCAGGCGATCGCGCTCCTTCTTCTACAATTCCATAGGCAATCTTCACCAAAGCACGGGATAATCCATTGGGGTTCCCTGTGGTTTCGGCGGCGAAGTGGTCGGCAAAATATTCTCTGGTACGGGAGAGATACAGTAATAAATAAGTGCCGATTAGATAAAACACGTAAGCAAGGGAAGCAGCATATTGCAAAGAATTTTGGACGATGTTATCCCCACCACGACCCCATCTATTACCTGTAGTGTAAATTAGGTAGCAAATCTGCACCAAGGTAGAAGCTACTGTCATCACGGCAAAATCCCAATGGACGATGTGTCCTAATTCATGGGCGTAGACTGTAGCAATTTCTTCATCATCCAGGTAAGTAAAAAGTCCCTGACTGACCACTAAGCGAGCGCTATTAGGTAAGGAACCATAGGTAAAAGCTGTGGGGTTTTGGTCGTTAATGATTCCCAATCGGGGAATTTTCAGATTTTTATCCTTGCAGATTTGACGAATGATTTTAGCTGTCTCTGGGCTGAGGCTTTCAACTTCTGCTAATTCTACCCAGCGCCTCTGGTAAAGCCAGCTTTGGGTTAAGTCCATGAACCAGGGAGACAGGAAAAAGGCAGCGATATTGAAAATTAAGGTAATGGTGATCGCGAAGAATAACCCTTGGAGTGGATTATCACTACCCAAAATAAATACTAAGTTCAAGCCTAATACCAACACCATCCCAAACATCAAGGTCATGGTGACAGCAGAAGCTAAAACTAAATTACCACCCACACCGCCCATCGCTAATTTGACACCAGCAGCAGCACGTCCAGCTTTTTGCGTGGTGTGAGGCTGGTTGACTGACTGTTGAGTAAAAGATTGGCTGGCTTTTTCTGCCCATTGACGCACCTTTGGGTTTTGACTCGTCGTTAACTTTTGACACAGAAGTTTCGCTTTTTCGATTTGGCCTGCACTTTTGTAGGCTTTCGTCAGCCACATCTGTGCTGAAAGATAATCAGAGGAATCGTGATCAACGCAATTACGGCTGAATTCTTCGAGTAATTCCACCGCTTCCTGATAACGTTTTTGTTGAAAGGCTTCTAATCCAGATTGCAATGACATAGTATCTCTTTGGCAAAGGAGTAGTCTTTTATTCATGAATACTCAATAGATCCAATCCCCGTCATCAGAATTACGGAAAAGTAATAAGTATAATATCGAGAATTTCACCCCCAGCCACTTTCCTGAGCAAGGAGAAGGGAGTTTTTGAAGTTCCTAAGATTGATAGGATGGGGAAAAGCTAAGTTTTGTGACATGACTATGATTCAAGATACTTCTGGTTTAATTGCGATCGCTCAAAAAACCCGCGCCTGTGCAAGTAAATTGGCACTTCTGGACACTGAAGCGAAAAATCTAGCCCTAGAAGCGATCGCCCAAGCTTTGGAATCAGCCAAGGATGAGATTTTGCAGGCAAATATGGCTGATTGTCAAGGCGCATCTGCGGAAGGTATTGCCAAACCACTGTATAAACGCTTGCAATTAGATGAACATAAATTAAGAGATGCGATCGCTGGAGTGCGAGACGTGGCTAAACTAGCCGATCCAGTGGGACAGGTGCAGATTCACCGCGAACTTGATACAGGTTTAGTTCTCAAACGCATAACTTGTCCTTTGGGCGTGTTGGGGATTATTTTTGAAGCCCGTCCCGAAGCAGCAATTCAAATTGTCTCACTGGCGATAAAATCAGGTAACGGTGTAATTCTCAAAGGTGGAAAAGAAGCGATTCGTTCTTGTGAAGCCATAGTTAAAGCCATTAAACAAGGACTTTCTCAGACTGCGGTGAACTCAGATGCAGTGCAGTTATTAACAACGAGAGAAGAAACTTTAGAACTTTTAAATTTAGATAAATATGTAGACTTAATTATTCCCAGAGGTTCCAATTCCTTTGTGCAGTTTGTCCAGGATAATACGCGCATTCCCGTATTAGGACACGCCGAGGGAATTTGTCATCTATATATAGATCAAGCGGCTGATATTGCCAAAGCCATTAAAGTTAGCGTAGATGCTAAAATTCAATATGCCGCAGCTTGTAATGCCATTGAAACTTTATTAATTCACAAATCCATAGCCGCAGACTTTTTACCAAAAATTGCCGAAGCTTTGCAACGAGTTGATGTAGAATTAAAAGGTGATTCCCGCACCTTAGAAATATTACCTGATATTGCCCAAGCCACAGCTACAGACTGGGAGACAGAATACAGCGATTTGATTTTAGCGATTAAAATAGTAGACTCAATAGAAGATGCGATCGCTCATATTAACGAATATGGTTCCCGTCATACAGAAGCCATTATTACAGAAGATTTAGCATCTGTAGAAACCTTCTTTGGACTCGTGAATGCAGCCGGAGTATTTCATAACTGTTCTACCCGCTTCGCCGATGGTTTCCGCTACGGATTTGGTGCAGAAGTAGGAATCAGCACCCAACAAATGCCTCCCCGTGGTCCAGTCGGTTTAGAAGGATTAATCACCTACAAATATCAAATGACTGGTGACGGTCATATTGTCGCCACATACACCGGAGAAAACGCCCAATCATTTACACATCAAGATTTAGGATAAAAACCCTCAAAAAAGCCACTCAAAAAAGCGTATAATTACACCATCACAGCAAATATTCACCTATATTTATCTGTGTGCATCTGTGGTTAATTACCTCTTCCATTGCAAAACGCCATAAATGTCAAAATTTAGATGATTGTTGCAAAACCAAATTGGTTACAAGTGGCTTTACAAATCAAAGGTTCAGTAGTTCCGGCAATTTTTCCCCGACTAATTTTGTGTAGTGGATTAGGATTTATCGTATCTGTAATTAACCACTACGGCTATAATTTACCACAACAAATTTTCAGCAGTGTAATTAGTAATGTAGCCTACAATCTTGTCTTAGGCTTATTAATGGTATTCCGCACAAATACCGCATATAGCAGATATTGGGAAGGTAGGCAAATCTGGGGAACTATAGTTATTAATAGTTTAAACTTAGGGAGAAAAATTCGGCTATTAATTCTAGAGAAAGAACTTCTTGATAGAGAAAAAAAAGCAGCAGCCGTAAAATTAATAAGTGCCTTTTCCATCGCTACAAAATTACAACTACGACGGTTACCCGTGAATAGCGAACTAGAAGCCTTACTCACACCATCACAATATTTAGAAATCAAAAATGCAAAAAGCCCACCCTTAAGAATTGCTTTATGGATTGGTGATTATCTCAAACAGCAGCAAAACCAAAATCGCCTCACAATATTTGAATTAATAGCCATGAACACCGCATTAGATAAAATGGTAGAAGGATTCATTGGTTGTGAACGTATTTTAACAACACCTGTCCCTTTAGCTTATTCAATATATTTGAAGCGAGTTTTATTAATATATTGTCTAATATTACCCTTACAACTTGTATATAATTTAAATTGGTGGACAGCCCCAATCGTTGCAGTCATCAGTTTTATTTTGCTAGGCGTAGAAGAAATTGCCAATCAAATAGAAAATCCCTTTGGAATCGAACCCAACGACTTACCAGTAGATCAAATTTGCAGCAAATTAGGCACAAACCTAGAAGACTTAATGAGTGCAGATTTAAATCTTGAATAATTTCTCAAACTTTCTCCTTCCCTCCTGGGCGTATTTTGCGTAATTGGCGGTTAGTTCTCAAAACCGAAAAACTTATCATTTTCTTAGGTGATAACTTTCGGTACAATACAAAAGCCTCACTCTTTTTTCTCAACATCATGGGCAATACTTTCGGACATCTATTTCGCATCACGACATTTGGCGAGTCCCACGGCGGCGGTGTGGGGGTAATAATTGATGGCTGTCCTCCCCAATTAGAAATTACAGCCGAAGAAATTCAAGTAGAACTAGACAGAAGACGACCGGGACAAAGCAAAATTACCACACCCCGCAAAGAAGCGGACACTTGCGAAATCCTCTCTGGAGTATTTGCAGGGAAAACCTTGGGAACACCCATAGCCATTATGGTGCGGAACAAAGACACCCGTCCCCAAGACTATGACGAGATGGCACAAACCTATCGCCCATCCCACGCCGATGCAACCTATGATGCTAAATATGGCATTCGCAACTGGCAAGGTGGTGGCAGATCCTCAGCCCGTGAGACAATTGGTAGAGTTGCAGCTGGTGCGATCGCTAAAAAAATCCTCCGACAAGTTGCTAATATTGAAATTATTGGTTACGTCAAGCGGATCAAAGACTTAGAAGGCGTAATTGATCCTAATACTGTCACCTTAGAACAAGTAGAAAGCAATATTGTGCGCTGTCCCGATGCGGAATGTTGCGATCGCATGATTGAATTAATAGAGGAAATTGGCAGACAAGGTAATTCCATCGGCGGTGTAGTGGAATGTGTCGCGCGGAACGTTCCCAAAGGTTTAGGCGAACCAGTATTTGATAAATTAGAAGCAGATATTGCCAAAGGTGTGATATCTCTCCCAGCTAGTAAAGGCTTTGAAATTGGTTCAGGTTTTGCTGGGACACTATTAACAGGAATTGAACATAACGACGAATTTTATATTGATGAAAACGGAGAGATTCGCACCGTCACAAACCGTTCTGGAGGCATTCAAGGGGGAATTTCCAACGGCGAAAATATAATTTTAAGAGTTGCATTTAAACCCACAGCCACAATTAGAAAAGAGCAAAAAACAGTTACTCAAGCCGGGGAAGAAACAGTATTAGCAGCCAAAGGAAGACATGATCCTTGTGTATTACCCCGTGCAGTCCCAATGGTTGAAGCGATGGTAGCTTTAGTATTGTGTGACCATTTATTACGCCATCATGGGCAGTGTCAGGTGTTGTAATTCATAATTTAAGGATGAGTAAAGAAACTGGTTATGAGCAAGATTTTCTGCTGTGGACGCAACAACAAGCTGAGTTGTTGAAAAATTGAGCAAATTCTTGACCCCAGTTTCTTCGTTTAACTGGAAGCATCTCTACAGAAAAATTAGGAGACTGTTTCATGACAAAATTGAGCAGTGAAAAGCAACTCTCAAGAATTATTTTAAAGGGTTTTAAATCCATCGCCGAATGTGACATCCAGCTTTCTGAACTCAATATACTTATTGGCTGTAATGGTGCTGGTAAATCTAACTTTATCGGCTTTTTTCGCATGGTGCAACAGATACTTGATGAACAGTTGCAACTTTTTGTAAGTCGCCAAGGTGGCCCAGATACAATCTTACATTTTGGTCGAAAAAAAACCAAACAACTAGAAATTGAGCTTTACTTTGGCAACAACGCATATTTTGCCACCTTTGAACCAACTCAAGATAATCGTCTCATGTTTTCCCAAGAGTCTTTTTGGTGGAAGATGGGCGGTGGGCGTAAAATCGGCAGTGGTCATTTTGAAACTAAAGCGTCAGAGGGTAATAAAACTCAAATTGACGACTACATATTACCTACTATGCGACAATGGCGTGTTTACCATTTCCATGATACCAGTGACACGGCTTATGTGAAGCAACCACATAGTATTAATGATAATATTTACCTGCGCCCAGATGGAAGTAATCTAGCCGCTTTTTTGTATTTATTAAAAGAGACTTATCCTGATTCTTATCAACGAATTATTAAAACAGTTAGACTGGTTGCTCCTTTTTTTGGCGATTTTTGTTTACGACCTTCTCCACAAAATAAGGAAGTAATAGAACTAGAATGGTTTGAGCAAAATCAAAATATTCCCTTCAAATCTCATCTTTTTTCTGATGGAACACTGCGTTTTATCTGTTTAGCAACGGTATTTTTACAACCGAGTTCTCTACAACCCGAAACGATTTTAGTTGATGAACCTGAGTTAGGTCTTCACCCTTATGCAATTACTGTATTGGCATCATTAATGCGTGCAATTTCCAGAGAAAAGCAAGTTATTGTTTCCACTCAATCAGTTGAACTATTAAATGAATTTGATGCTAAAGATGTAATTGTTGTGGATAGAGAAGATGGGAAATCATTACTTCGTAGATTAAAGGCAGATGATTTAGATGAGTGGTTGGAAGACTATAGTTTAGGAGAATTGTGGAAAAAGAACATCCTGGGAGGAAGACCTTCAAGATGATTCGAGTCAATGTTTTTGTGGAAGGACAGACAGAAGAAACTTTTGTCAGAGAATTGCTTTATGAGCATTTTCAGCGACAAAACATTTACCTCACTCCTATCCTGGTGCGAACTAGCTCAAGAGGGAAAGGTGGTATAGTCAGGTATGAAAAAATAAAACCGCAATTGCATCGAAAATGTCTTGAGGATAGTTCGGCATTCGTCACGACAATGTTTGATTTGTATGCCTTACCAAAAGACTTTCCTGGAAAAAATTCTCTGCCAAATACGAATGACCCATTTAAGAAAGCTGAATATCTGGAACAAGCAATGAGCGCAGATATTGGACAAAAAAATTTTATCCCCAATTTATTACTACATGAGTTTGAGGCACTTTTGTACAGCAATCCAACCGCCTTTAAGGGATGTTTTATCAAAGCATAGTAGACCAGCTACAGCGTGAGCGTGATTTGTTTCCTTCACCTGAACATATCAATGAAAGTCCGATGACAGCACCATCCAAAAGAATTATCAGTTGTTGCCCTAGATATGATAAACCATTACATGGATCTCTAATTGCCATAGATATAGGATTAGATATAATCCGTCAACAGTGTCAGCATTTTGATAAATGGTTAACGCATCTTGAAAACATTATATTGTAAACATATTTCTCTTTCCCTTGGCGCTCTTGGCGACTTCTCCCAAAGGGAGAGGCTAGCGCCAAGGCGGTTCGTTTAAAAAGTAATTTTAAAACTCAGATATAATTCCTATATATTACAACCTAACATATATGGAATTTATCACAATCTTAGGATTATGTGCAGCCACATTAACAACCAGCGCCTTCCTACCACAAATGTGGAAAACATGGCAAAGCAAATCAGCAAAAGATGTGTCTTACGTCATGCTGATTACATTTATGAGTGGTCTATTTTTATGGTTAATATATGGAATTTATTTAAAATCTTTACCAATTATTTTGGCTAACAGCTTCACCTTATTTTTCAACTTCATAATTCTATGGCTTAAAATTAAATATAGATAAACTTGCTTCTAATAAATACCTGTGACATCATCTCTATTTGCCTCTGAACGCCTTCTATTTACCCCCACAACCCCCAACACCGATGCTATCCCGCTAATTTTTGCCTTTCCCAACGAGTACACAGTGGGTATTACCAGCCTCGGCTATCAGGTGGTGTGGGCAACTTTAGCCATGCGTGAAGATGTGCAGGTGAGTCGTTTATTTACCGATATTCAGGAACAATTGCCCAGAAACCCGGAAATTGTAGGATTTTCTATTTCCTGGGAACTGGATTATGTAAATATTTTAAATTTACTGGAATCTTTAGACATTCCCATCAGGGCTACTTCCCGTAATGATTCCCATCCGATAATTTTTGGCGGTGGCCCTGTTCTCACTGCTAACCCTGAACCTTTTGCCGACTTTTTTGACATAGTTTTACTCGGAGATGGGGAAAATCTGCTACCTAATTTTATTGAGACTTACAAAGAAGTCAGAAACGCTTCTAGAGAAATTCAACTCAAAGCTTTGGCGCAAGTACCAGGAATTTATGTTCCTAGTTTGTATGCGGTGGAATATCAGGCAAAAGATGGTGAGTTAAAGTCAATTAAACCAATTTTCCCAGAAATTCCCCCAGTGGTGCAGAAGCAAACTTACCGAGGGAATATCCTATCTACATCTACTGTGGTGACGGAAAAAGCCGCATGGGAAAATATATATATGGTGGAAGTGGTGCGGAGTTGTCCCGAAATGTGCCGCTTCTGTATGGCGAGTTATCTGACTTTACCTTTTAGAACAGCCAGTTTGGAAGAGTCGTTAATTCCTGCTATTGAAAAAGGGTTAGCTGTTACAAATCGCTTGGGTTTATTGGGGGCTTCTGTAACTCAACATCCAGAGTTTGAGGCTTTGCTAGATTATATTAGTCAGCCCAAATACGATGATGTCCGTTTGAGTATAGCCTCAGTCCGAACCAATACGGTAACTGTGCAGCTTGCCGAAACTTTAGCGAAACGAGACACGCGATCGCTTACAATTGCAGTCGAGAGTGGTTCTGAAAAAGTCCGCCAAATCGTCAACAAAAAGCTGCATAATGATGAAATCATCCAAGCTGCCATCAATGCCAAGGCTGGAGGATTAAAAGGCTTGAAACTTTATGGTATGGCAGGTATCCCCGGTGAAGAACCAGAAGATTTAGAGCAAACTGTGGCAATGATGCGGAATATTAAAAAAGCTGCCCCAGGATTGCGGTTAACCTTTGGATGTAGTACATTTGTTCCCAAGGCACACACGCCATTTCAATGGTTTGGGGTAAATCGTCAAGCCGAAAAGCGGCTACAGATGCTGCAAAAACAGCTAAAACCCCAGGGGATAGAATTTCGCCCAGAAAGCTATAATTGGTCAATTATACAGGCTTTGATATCGAGAGGCGATCGCCGATTGTCCCAACTTCTAGAATTAACCCGTGAATTTGGCGATTCTTTAGGTAGCTACAAACGTGCTTTCAAACAACTCAAAGGGCAAATCCCCGACTTAGAGTATTACGTTCATAGCAACTGGTCAACAGAGCAAATCTTACCTTGGAATCACTTGCAAGGGCCGCTACCACAGTCTACACTATTGAAGCACTTGGCTGAAGCTACCAGTCATTTCAACTCAACCCCCAAAGAACTACAGCCATTAAATGCAAAATACTGCTGAGTACTACTGCGCTTATTGCGGCGAACAAAACTTAACTTTTATCGATTTGAGTGCTGGGTCACAACAATCTTATGTAGAAGATTGTCAAGTTTGCTGTAACCCGAATATTTTGTATGTGCGGATTGATGAAGATACCCTAGATATAGAAATTGAGACTGATTGTGAAGGCTAAATTTTAGGTTTTTCTATCCATGTTGCACTTTCAACATTCTTCAGTAATTAATGCGCCACTCGAAGTAGTGTGGAAATTCCACGAAAGACCAGATATTTTGCAACTACTCAACCCACCTTGGCAACCAGTTCAAGTAGTCCGTCGTGAAGGCGGGCTAGAAGTGGGCGCTATTACTGAATTTCGTCTGTTTTTAGGGCTATTACCTTTAACTTGGTTAGCGCGTCACACTGAATGCGAAAAAAATCGCCTGTTTATTGACGAACAGATATCTGGGCCTTTTGAGTCTTGGGTACATCGACATGAATTTAGTACAGAAAATGGTAAAACCAAGTTAACTGATGCTGTTTCCTTCTCTATGCCCGGTGGTGGTACAGTTGAATTTGTCAGTGGTTGGCTCATACAAGCGCAATTAGAAGCCATGTTTCGCTATCGTCACCATGTCACAAAACGCGAGTGTGAATCACGATAACGCGTTAGGATTAACCGCAGTAATTTCCGAGTACCGGACAAAATCACTAATATTAAATGTCAGGATATGAGTTAAGCCATGTACCAGCATAGCTGCAACCAGTCGCGCATCATGTACGTTAACTCCTCTAACGCCATAAGTAACTACCAGCCTTTCCCATTCTTGATAAATTGCCTCAGTATCTAGTAATAATGGGAATAACACCTTTAAACGATTCACTTGTGCTTGTGTTTCTGTCACACTACGTCCTAAACCATTCCTCTCGACTGGGCGTGTGTAGACGTTCCAAAATTCAATCAAGTTTTGCGGTACGATGTGCAATTGTTCACCACTATTACGTATCATACTAATAGCATTGACCGCATTCGGGTTCATAGGATGGCTAAGGTCTACACTCCTTAATAAGACATTAGTATCTACAAGATACGGCACTTAACCTCGCTCTCCATAAATACTTTCTCGGCTAATGGCTGCATCTGAAAGTGTTGGAAGGTTAAGTTCTCGATAGCTTTCTACCCACTCTTGAAATGCTGTTACCCACTCTTGAGGGGTTGCAGTTTCATAGAAAGGAAGCTCACTCTGTGGTTGTACTAACATCTGAAGCATGGTATCCAAGTGTGGTTTAATCTCATCTGGATTACGGTTTGTTATTTGAGCTAACAAACGAGTTATTGTCTGAATATCCTGACTATAAATTTGTTCTAACTCATTTACAAGAGATTTTGGTTGATTGTGCATAGCCATTCCAAATAAATCGCTTAATCTTTAGCTTACTACTCAACCACAAGAATTTGAAAAAATGCTAATAAATGTAGAAGAAAATAGGAGCATCCTAAATTTGCAAGTTTAATCTATTTATGAGATTTTGACTGAGAGAGGAATGGAAAAACGAACCGCCAAGACGCAAAGAACGCCAAGGAAAGAGGGTTTAATAGGTCTTTTACATCGGTCTTCTATATTTTTACCAAATTGGGATGCCCAATTAGAAGCGATGCTTCGCTATCGTCACCATGTCACAAAACGCGAGTGTGAGTCACGATAAGAAATTGACAAATAAAAACATCCAAAAGGTTTCTTTTTTAATGATTCTCATGCTCCTACAAACGGTAATTTTTGATGCGGAAGACAAAAGAGTCTTCAATTGCCTTCATATCTTTGACAAAATGTCGGAAGAGTGACCAATAACTGCTGTTCCGATTAACATCATGCCAAAAGTACTCGCTGTCCCAACAACGGAGAGCATAATATGCAAACATATAGAAGGCAACATGACGTTTCATTATGCCGGAATATATCATTAAAGCAACATCCTCATAGAACCCTAGAAGCTCAACCTTTTCCGACCAAGGAAGTTTAGCTAGTTTAGGGTCATTTTCCTCAAGCAAGTCAAGTAATTTTGGAAAAGTTTTACTCTCTCTAAACCGCTTTCGCATTTCCGCGTACTGCTCACTTCGTTTTTGCGCTACCTGGCGTGTGTATTCATAAACGCCCTTGATTAAGGTTAGCAAAGTAATAATTGTCCCTGCGATTATCGCAATGTTACGCCAATTATCTAGCGTCAAAGAAATAGGTTCACTCATAAAAATAATTATCCATTTTATTACATTTATTACTTAATTACGATTTGCTGTTTGATGATAATTTCAAATATTTTGTTAAAACTTAAATAACCATAAACCTATAATTTGTATATTAATTAAATTTTGAGCAAGTATTAATTTATTCGCACTAATACAAAAGAATTGTGAACTTCATAAATTTTTGCTAATGCTTTTCAATTATCAGGATTCATAAAAGTATTAACTGATATAACTTTTTTTTTATTTGAATAAAGAGATAAGCGAATCTATATTTTTATCAGTTAAAACGATAAGCGATATGCTTCTGTACCTCCAATATTTAATTTTTCTTTATTTTGATGTAAGTAGGTTGGCGGAAAAATTTATAACTATGTCATTGCGTTCGCGGAGCGTGGCGTTAGCCATACGGAGTAAAGCGGAGTGAAGCAATCGCAAGGGTTTTGGAAGATTTACATTTTGTTATATACTTATGTTTATTTGTGCCTATCTACTTAGCAAATCTATGTCAATTGCAATTATAAGCACATTTAACTGTAATGACAAGAGTTTAAATGGTAAATTTTTCATGATTACTCTTGAAAAAATAAATACATCCTATAGAGGATTTTAAGTAAATTCCGCATTAATTGACATAGAGCTATTCCACCCCCATAAATCTTTAGTAGGGAAGAGTGCCTAGCAATTGAATATGGGGCAATACAAAAATATGTAAAGCCACATATTGAAACATGAACAAACTACTGGTATATACTTAAGCCTAAATATTTAAACTATTGGTAAATGACTACATTATTATACAGACTACTAGAAAATACTTGTTCCAATGCAACTTAGCCTACTGCCCATAATCCAACATTCTTGAGGGAAAAGCTATGAGGAGCGATCGCAGATATCATAGATTGTAATTATTTTTTCTGTATTCTTTAGCATAAACATGGGAAAATCAGCCGACTAGTCAATGAGCTTGTGGAAAAGCTGCGGCTGATGATCAGGTATTGCCAGCATTTTTGATGCTTTCGATAATTGGCAGGTATTTAAGGATGGCGATCGCAATGTTTGATTATCCTTACTTTTGCTTACATACTTATATTTAAGTTTATTTCCACCGACCCACTGATATCCTTTTGAGCAATCAAGAAATTTGTAATATTTTTATCCTTCTGTTTGTCCTTATCTTTGAATTTATCGAAATCATCATCCTCATCATCTGAGTTTTGTCCACCAGATAAAAGTTCTTGCTCCACTAAAGTTAAGTCAAGGAGGAACATAGAGTATAAATTTTCATTTTTCATAAATTAATTCCTTAAATCGTATTCATCCCGTTTGTTTTTACAGCCGTTGAACCCTCATAAATTTGCAACGGTATTGGTTAACTATCTTGATTTTTCAAAGTTTGCCGAGAAACCCACTTCATTAAACCAGGAAATAAACGATATAAACCCTGAGACACATTAGCAGAACCAACCATGACATCTGATTTTTGATGCTGGACTGCATCCCAAATAGCATTGGCTACATCTTCTGGCTTCTCAACTACAGGAGTTTTCAGCACATTATCAAGCTGTTCGCGTCGAGTTTGGATTTCTTGTTCATCCTCACCTCGAAAAACTGCCCGTTCCATAAAATTACTCTTGATTAAATTCGGATAAATCCCACAAACTTGAATACCTTTTGGCTGTAACTCTGCTTGCAGTGTTTCTGTTAACCCGGTCACCGCAAATTTACTCGTACAGTAAGGAACCATGTAAGCCGTAGGTACTTTACCCCCGATAGAACTGATATTAACTATGGTTCCCCTTCCCCGTTGCAGAAAATGAGGCAGAAGGGCATGGATGGTATGAATATATCCCCAAAGATTAGTGTCTATAACTTGATGCCAATCTTTGAGAGAAAATTGTTCTACTGGCCCTGATGCAAAGATACCTGCATTATTTACCAGAACATCGATATCACCATAATTTTCCAATGCGTTCTGCACTAATCTATCTACCTGAGATGGATCTTTGACATCGCAAGTAATCGTTAATGGTGCGGGATGACCAAGGTTTTGCACCTCTTGGGCTGTGGCTGCCAATGTGTCAGCTTGACGCGCTGTAAGTACGAGATTATAACCTTTGCGGGAAAATAACAGAGCCGTTGCTTTGCCGATGCCTTGAGACGCACCTGTAATTAATACTGTAGGAGCCATTCTCTAAAGTTTAAACAAATTACCGTATATCTATTAGTTTGGATAACAACACTCACGAAACCTTCTAACTTTCGTTAGATTTTTTATGACTTCTGAGATTTTTTTACTCTGATTGCCAGTGTTATGGCATTGCTCAATAATTTGTGCCAAAGGAGTTCCTGGTATCTTTAAAATACCGGAATTCTGGCATTTTCAATTTTCAAGAGTATTCCTCACAAACTTGAATAATTCCTCCTTTAGACTTGCTGACACTTTGGTACTAAAGACAGATAGCACTAACTGAGCAAGTAAATACTATGAAAAAGGTGATTTTATACTTTCAGGAAAATTGATTATGGGACTTTATCCTAGTGATGCCACTGAAACCGCTTACAATGACAAAGACCGTAACGCCTTGAAATTTGGGTTTACGCCTCAATCTGAACTTTGGAATGGACGCTTGGCGATGATCGGTTTTTTCGCTTACCTACTTTGGGATGCCAACGGCTACAGTGTAGTGCGGGAAGTCATCAAGTTCGTTTCCTAATCTGTCCGGCTCAGTTGTCGGTTGGGGCTGTTGAGAACATATCCACGATAAAATACTAGGTGTTGCGGATACTAAACTAATCAGTATCTTCACCCTGATTAATTATTCTCTTTAAAGTGAAGACAGTTTTTGGTATGGCGATTATTATGTGTAATAATAGTTAAGTTATCTTAATATTTGTACACATTATGGCAATCCTTGGCACTACCTAATGCAGAACGCTTACCACTAAAATTGGTTGCTGGCTAATGCTGAGTGCTTTTCCATAACTATATTTTGAGAATTTTCACCTGAAAGCTACGCGGAGTAAAAGCGTGATCCAGTTAGAACAACCACCATTACCTCAAATAAAAATCATTACCACACCAGCAGTGAAAAGTAAACCTCAGTTCTGGGGAATTTTCATGGCGATCGCCATTATTAGTGTATGGGCGATCAGCTTGGGTTTGTTACTTTATCTTGATATATCCCAATTCAAATTTTGGATGGTGTTGCCGATCATATTTTGGCAAACATTTTTATATACGGGATTATTTATTACAGCTCATGATGCCATGCATGGGGTGGTTTTTCCAAAAAATCCCCAAATCAACCATTTCATCGGCTCATTGTGCCTGTTTCTTTATGGTCTTTTACCTTATCAAAAACTTTTAAAAAAGCATTGGTTACATCACCATAATCCAGCCAGTGAAACAGATCCAGATTTTCACAACGGAAAGCATAAAAACTTCTTTGCTTGGTATTTATATTTTATGAAGCGTTACTGGAGTTGGCGACAAATTATTACATTAATGATTATTTATAACATCGTCAAATATGTATGGCATCTTCCAGAGGATAATCTCACTTATTTTTGGGTAATTCCCTCAATTTTAAGTTCCTTACAATTATTTTATTTTGGGACTTTTTTACCCCATAGTGAGCCGGCAGAAGGTTATAAAGACCCTCATCGTTCCCAAACTATTAGCCGCCCAATTTGGTGGTCATTCATAACTTGTTACCATTTTGGTTACCATTACGAACATCACGAATACCCTCATGTTCCTTGGTGGCAGTTACCAGAAATTTATAAAATGTCTAAATAATTATTGGGGGTTTGAAGGTAAAGGCGATGGGCTACGCCCCACCTGCGGCGATAGCGAAGCGCTGCTGCAAGCAGATCGCACAGATAAATAAATCAGTGGGCCGAATAGGGGAATCAAGGTGATTAACCAGAATAATGGCTGATTTTTCATCCCCCGACGTGCCATATCATCTCCCAATAATGCGGGAAATAAGAGAGAAAGTACGCAGAAGTCTAAACTCATCACATGGATGAAGCGGCTGGTTTGCCACTGCTGCACAAAATTTCCCCAATCTCCTTGTAAACCAGATGCGACTAGAATCACTGCGGCTATAGTCAAAATCAAACCAGTAATCCGAGAATCTAGCAACTTGAGCCAGAGATTCTTTTCACCAGAAAACTCCTGATTTGGTTCCCGTAAAGCTAAATAAGGCAATAAGGCAAAAGCCCCAACGGCAAAAGCAGCAGTAGCAAATGGCCAAGCTGGTATTTTTTGCCCTCTACCATCAAAAAACAAGACGGCACTGTAAATTACAGGCCAGATACCCATGAGGTTGAATAATGCGATGACTAGGGGGTTAATACCTTGCCATTTACCAAGAGAAAGATTTTGAATTAACTCAAATGTATCAGGTTGATCGGGAGGAGCCAGGAGAAAAGCATAGGTAAGAAATCCCAACCATAGTAGACTAAAGGCAATTTTTCTGAGCATGATTTAAATAAATTAACTAAAAGCTTCAGAGAGGTAATCAGCCGCAGCCGCGACAACTGCGATCGCACTTTCATAATCCAGGCGTGTCGGCCCCAAAACTCCCACACTTCCTACAGGTAGCAAACCTCGGCGATAGGTAGAAGTAATTAAGGTGCAGGTGCGTATCGGTTCTAGGGGGTTTTCTGTCCCAATGCGAACGGTTACCCTGGACTTACCCACCTCTTCCCCTTCCGGTTCTTCAAAGATTAATCGCCACAGTTGCTCTTGTTCTTCTTCCAGCAGGTGGATAATTGTCTGTGCTTGCTGTAATTGCGAAAATTCTGGCTGACGCAAAACTTCTGCTACCCCCCGCACCATAATTTGGGTTGTAGTTGGTGTGAGATTGCGGCGGGTTAATTCTGCAACTGAACCTTTCAAGAAGTCGCCATAACGTTGAAACTCTTGATCCAACTCACTCCAGTCCAGAGTGGCTAATTCCAAGAGACTGCGCCCCCGCAAGTGGGTATTCAAAAAGTTAGAGACAATCTGCAATTCATGATCTATTCCCTCTGGATCAAGTTTGGCTTCTTCCTCGGTTGGTGACAAATTCATCAGCTTGGAATGGGTTTCATAAGAGTCTGTGACCACAATCAGCATGATTTTGTTGGCTTCAATTTGCACTAATTGCAGATGTCGCAAAATTGCTGTCGTGGTTTGCGGCATAGTAATCAAGCTAATGCAGCCACTCACGGTTGCTAAAATTTGCGCTGCACCTTGTAGTACGGCTTCCAAACTCCAATCTTCCCAGTGGAGACGATTTTGCAGCGCTAGTTCTACCTCTTTGGCTAAAACATCCGTTCGCGTCGCCTCTCGCAGACCAGGTGTAATTAACTGGTCAACATAAATGCGATAGCCTGAGTCTGAAGGTATTCGTCCAGCAGAGGTGTGTGGCTGGTAAAGTAAACCAGATTTTTCTAACACACCCATCACATTCCGAATTGTGGCTGAACTTACACCCAGGTTATAGTCATCAACCAAAGCTTTTGAACCTACAGGCTCTGCTGTCGCGATATAGTGGCGTACTGTTGCCCAAAGTATATGCTGTTGTCGATTCGTTAACTGGACTTGCATAGGGTATGTTTTGCTGAAGGCAAATTTTAATTAAACTGGGAAAATTTCGGATTTGAAAGCCATAAATATGAATAATAGTTAATTAATTTAGCAAAATATTTAATTTTGTTGTACTCACTAATAGTCAACTTTCAGTTTTACGAGCAAAGTCAAACAATTTTAGATTTTGGATTTTGGATTTTGGATTGTCGATTGATTATACAGATAAATCTGGAGGTTTGTACCATTAAGGAACTATTGGTCAGTATTATTAAGTATTATTGCAGCTTCTGAAGCAAAAACCTGTATTTTTAAATACTTATTTTTAGAGAAAATTCATATATGCAAAATGTGTAAAGTCCAACTACTGCTGAGAGTAGCGAGTTTGATTTGCTTGATCCTCAACTGAGACAATCCTGTGTTAAGAATAGCATTGCTCCGATGTCAAAATTAGCCGCATCTTCGCAATGCCATCTTTCAGGGGATGATCAACTAATATTGGGGAATTGAATCATCAACTAATAGAGAATAGGCATCAATGCCACCCGTAATATTTTTAACATTTGTAAAACCTTGAACCATGAGCCACTGGCACATCTGGGCAGAGCGAATACCGTGGTGACATAATACAAGGGTTTCAGCTTGGGGATTGAACATGGTGGGGACTTGATCGCCCCATTCCACAAACTCGCTGAGGGGGAGGTTGACAAAACCCTCAATTTTAGCGGCTGCTAGTTCTTGAGGTTCGCGCACATCTACTAACTGAATACTTGCATCACCAGAAGACAGACGTTGCGCCAGTTCCTCTACACTAATCTGAGTAATGAGTTGACCAGAAGGATTCCCTGTCATGAGATTTTTGTAAACAACCTTATCACCTTTATGGTGACAGAAAATCTTTCTCCTAGCATCAGCATCTATTCCCCAGGGAGTAGCCATGAGTCATTTTCCATTACTCATTCAGCAATTCGCCGCTGATGGGCTTGCAAATCCAATCACTATCAAACTTCTTTCTGGTTTAGTATGTCTAATGTCAATAGTCAACGCTCATTGTTTGGTTTCTTGGTAGCTGGTGCGATCGCACTACTGATCATGTCCGCCGGATTATACTGGTTTTTCGCCAAATCTCCGGTTAACCTCCTGGCCTCTACCTCTAGTCCCAATGCTGCTATTTTCGTGTCAAAATTGGCTCCGGTGACGGTTTCGCTGCTAACGAATCCTGAGCGATTGCAATCTTTGGAGCGTCAAGGTGAATTATCTCAACTCAAAACCAGTTTATTGGCTAAGAGTGGCATCAATTACAAACAAGATATTCAGCCCTGGCTAGGAAATGAAATTACCCTCTCCGTCACGACTGTAGATATTGATCGCGACGCGGAGAATGGACGACAGCCAGGGTATCTCATGGCGCTAGCAACTGATAAACCAGAGAAAAGCCGCGAGTTTTTAGACTTGTTATTTTCTCGTAGGGTATTGGCTGGCGCAAATTTGGCTGTTGAGGAATATGAAGGCGTAAAGCTGATATCTGACTCCCAACCACAGCCGGATTCCCTAGCTGGTGCAGTTGTCGATGGCTTTGTCTTATTTGCCAATGATCGGTCGGTGCTGCGAGATGCAATTAATAACGTCCAGGCTCCTGATTTAAATTTGTCCAGTTCGTCTCAATACCAAAAAGCCACCCAACAACTGCCTAAAGCCTCCCTAGCAACGGCTTTTCTCAATCTTCCCGCCGTGGCCGAATGGCAAGGTTTAGAATTACCAGAAGCAATCTTCCATAGCCAAATTATTTCTTTGTCGTTGAACTCCAAGGGACTGCTAGCAGAAACTAACTTTCTGACTGATTCGGAAATTATCCCGGCTTCTGCACCACTTTCTCAAACTGTAAAGGCGTTAGAATATATACCAGATGCGGCAGGTTTGGTGATTTCCAGTTCTCATTTAGACAATTTGGGTAAAAGTGATTTAGCCCAACTCTGGACACAAGTCAAAACGGCGCTCTCTGGTTCTGGAACTGATGCAATTTCTACCTTGGTAAAACCTTTGGCAGAAGTTCAGAAAAGCCAGGGGATAAATTTGGCAGAGGATATCTTTAATTGGGTAAAAGGAGAATATGCCTTAGCGGTGTTACCCCATGCTGGAGAAGGCGCTGCTGGTTGGGTGTTTGTGGTGGAAAAATTAGAGGATGTCCCAGAAGGAATTTCGCGTTTAGATGCGATCGCCTCGTCTCGTGGACTCAGTATTAGTTCTTTCAACTTGAATCAACAAAAAATCTTTGCTTGGACAGAGTTAAATGCTGTCAGTAAAGAAACTGAGACTAAAGCCAGCCCAGCATTTGCTATTGAGGCTAAAGTTCAGGGAGTACACACAACTCTCGGAAATTACGAAATTTTTGCTTCTAATTTGGAAACTTTGAACGAAGTCATCACCACCAAGAAAGGTTCTTTGATTAGCGATGACAATTTCCAAGATAGTATCGCTACTATTCCCCAACCCAATCAGGGCTATGTCTATCTCGATTGGACAAAAAGCAAAACCCTCTTAGAGCGTCAACTACCGATTTTGCAGTTAGTGGAAGTAGTGGGTAAACCATTTTTTCAAAATTTGCGATCGCTCACAATCAGCAGTTACGGTCACGAGAAAGGATTACTCAAAGGCGGAATCTTATTCAGACTTGACCATTAATAGCAGAGAATAGGGAGTTATCAAGTCTCCCCTCTCCTTACTAAGGTTGGGGGTGAGGTTCTTTATTAAAGGTCAAACTGAATCATCCAACGCATCTACTAACAAAATGCTGTTGAGTAGATTTAATTCACTAGAGGCGAGAAAATAGCGATCGCTAAAAATAGTTTCCAATTGGCTAAAAACCCTCCGCCCAGCCACAGCCGCCCAAGGAAATTTTTTATATTGTGGAACTACAGGCATAACCAAACCTTGTGGTGTTAAACTTCTTCCTAAAGTCTTCTTCCATGTATCGGGTTCTTCTAACACTTGTTTTGGACTATCATCGTCTGAATCTTTCCGCCAAAAATGAGGATAATCAAGGGGAATACTCACAACAATATTTTGTGTTCTCAAACTTTGGAGTGTGGAATATTCTAAAGTTGATTCTTCCTTTTCTCGAATTAAAAGTTGATGTAATTCCTTCGCCGGACGTTTGAGTTTAGGTGGAAACTTGCCATTTTTATCTTGATAAATTACTCTCAGTAATCCTAAAAGTTGCTGGCTATGTTCTTGAATATATTTCCGCCATCCTTCAAAACTAAATTTTTCCTCGGTGCGGCGATTAGACCAGTCTTCCATCCAGAAAGGACCAATACAGGTTAAATAATCAGGAATTACTAAATTGGCATTTTCTAAAGATGGTAATAACAGACTTAAAGGTGTAGATACAGCTATGATAAAAGCTTCCAAATTAGCATAATCTACATAAGATTTGGCTTGTCTATCACCGATATTACCCTTTAATGTAAACTCAGCAAAGATTTGTCGCGTTAACATCTCTGCTTTTTTGACAATACCTTTCTCCTCTTCTGATTGATGATCATAGACAAAAACTCGTGCTTCTTGCAAAAAAGTCCAGACATCATCAGACATTAAATTTAATAATTCTTCATCCCCAACTGACCCCACCGGGACTAAAGCCAGACGCTGGTTTTTCAGTCCCGCATCCCCTTTAATCCGGGTGTGAATTGTAGAACGTAGCATCATCAATAAAGTTAATAAATCACTAGATTGACGTAACCAGCGCCTTGAGTTATCAATATCCTCCTCTACAACAAAACCATCATTAATCAGCATTACCAATCGTCTGGCTTTATCATCTCCAGAAACTAGCGTTTTTGTCTCAGGATCTGTATACATTCCTCGACCTCGATAGATAAGTTGCGCGACTTCCATCAAAGCAGCTTCTATGTTAAATCTAGGAATTGCGGCAATAATCCAATCAGTTTTGGGAAAAGAAACACCTCTAGCCCCTGAAGAAGTCATTAAAAAAACGCGGATTTTATCTCTTTTTTCTTCTTGGACTAATTCTAATCGCTTGTTAGGAGGTACACTTTGATCTAAGATTTCCACTTCAGAATTTTGACAAAGAGCATTTTTACCCCCTATCAATTTCTGCTTTAATTGACGTAAAAAGGCTTTGTCTTGGGCAAAGAAAATTAATTGCTCTGCCCCTGCTTTTAACCCACGTTCAATTTCTTTGTAGGCGTTATTTAATAATTCTTCGTCTAATGTAGCTCGTATTGCTTGACGAATTTGTTGTTGAATATTTGTTTTGATTAGCTTCGGTGTGATAGGTGAAAGGCGGATACTATATTCAATATTAAGTTGAGAAGCCGGATAGCTATTAGTCATGATATGTAATACTGGGTGTTTTCTCAACCCAATTTTGATATCAGTACCCGTAACGCGAAATGGCGCTTCCCCTTGAGTTGGACTAATTAATACTTTATCAGGGGCAGAATCCCCCGAATTAAGATAACTATTCAGGACTATTTCATTACTTAAAGAAGCATCAGCAATAATCAGAATTACTTTAAACGGTGATTGACTTCCTTCAAAAGGTTCAATAAACTGTTGCTGCAACCAATCTGCTAATTTATGAACAAATAGCGCCCCTGCACCATCACCAGCCAATTCATCAACCATTGCGATGATAGTAGGGATTCTGGCTGCAAAATTGCGGCGTTCTTGTTGTCCTGGTTTGGTATGAGCTTTTTTAGCAAATAAATTTCCTAAAGCATCAATTGTAGTTTTTTGATCCAGGTGTCGATAACCTTGAATTGCTGCTGTCATCACCAGATGATTTACTTGGGGATTGTGTTCTAATAATTTACGGGCGGAACTGGCAAGAGTTCGGAATACACCGGGACGAGGTATTGATTCTACGCTGTCTTCTCGTTCATTGCGACGACGTTTAAAGCGGCCAGAAGGGACTCCGTTACAATCAATTTCGTGTTCCTGTTCAGGGGTTAAAAAAATGGTACTACCATCAGGATAATTTAAGTTTGTGATGCCATCGACAACTACTGCACTATCTACACAATGTTTCTTACCTTTTGGCTGCATTTCTTCGTACCACTCAGGCGCTGTGGCAATTAAATGAGCATTAGTAGTAATGGTTAAAATATCACGGTGATTTTCATGTTTTTTGGCAAGTTTGGCGGTGACATCCCGATTAATTACCACTCGTGGACTGAGATAAATAAACATAAAACCTTCTGACTGTGCTTCCAGAAATTTAATCACAGCGGTGGTTTTACCAATTCCTGGATTTCCTTCTAAAGCAATAACATTCAGCCTTCCAGTTTGGGCAGATTTCAGACCAGTAATAACTGCACTTTCATGGATTGTTCGCAGAGGAATTTGTTCTGGTAGGTGTTGAAAGATGGATTGAAAATGAACCAGAGGACTACTACCAAAGAATTTATGCAGCGATTCTGTTGTTTCAATATTGGCGATCGCATCCTGCTGAGAAAATTCTTGCATAGGGTTGTAGAAACCTGTCACCTGTTCTGTAAATTGGTAGTGCAGTGACGTTTCTGAATTAGGTTTTTGCCTGAGTTGCTTGGCTTGGCGCTCAAAATCCGAGGGAAGCGATCGCACCAATTTATTAAAGGCTACACGGATTTCTGTTGACAGTGCATCAGGTTGGTCATCTAATTTGCGGGTGTGGCGATATGCTTCTCCTAGAGATGTCATCAGCTTAGTTCTAGGATTTGGTTCTGATTCTTCAAAAAAATGGGCAGCAATACTTTCACAGCCATTGGAAGTAATAGCGATCGCTCTAGCACTACAACCACCCTCTAACCGTCCTTGTTTTCTTAACAAATTTATCAGCCGCTCAGTATAAGATGAGGCTTGACATAACTTAAACAAAGGTTTATCCAAACCACTGAAAGCTGCCAGGTGATTTTTCAGACTTGACGAAAACAAAAATTCCCCACCTTCCACCTCAGCACAAACCCTAGAAAAAACACCTCGTGAATCAATATAACGAGCATAACGGCTCATTTCCTCTCGGTGAGCAGCTTCTGTGGTAAAGTCTGCCAATTTTGCCGGCGCATTATAGGAAAACTCCAAACACAGAAGGAAATGCTCAAACTTTTGTCTGGTATTCTTTCCACTCGATAACCAAAGCAAAAAATCTGCTCTTGCTGGTTGTCCTGTTGTGACTAATCCTAAATCTGGTTGTCCAGCGAGATTAAAAGCCGCCTTAAATTCTTGTGCTGTTTTCTCCTTTTCCGCTTCACGTTGCATCTGCTGTGCCGGAAGCATCAACGGACACCAAATAGCTGCCAACTGTGGCTGACGGACTGGTACATACTTGAGGCATTCCCGCATTGCTGTCCAGCCTAACCCATAGCCCAATCCCAGCAGATGACGCACCATTGAGCCAACCCATGCTTGAGCATTTGGATCGGTCAACTTCAGAGTTTTCACCAACTGGCTATAGATGTCTGCATTCTTGACCTCTTGCCAAGGTTTCAGCAGCAGATGTTGGTCACTAAGTAACTTTTGATGAATCAGATTTTGCAGAACTCCGCGTTTGACAGCAATTTCAAACACCTGTCCCCATATAGATGCTTGTTCTAAAAATGAACTTTGCTTAACTTCCTGTTCCATAAAACTAATCCAAATCCTTGAAAAAAAGGGCGTTGCTGATTGAAAATATGAATTAGGCTCACGCAAAGGCGCATTCGTTGAAAACGTTCCCGTAGGGTAGGCGCAAAGGTAGGAAGAAAAATTAAGGTAATTTTGGCATTTCATACTTTAGTTCAGCAACGCCAAAACAAGAATTGAAATGTGAATCTTGCAGAACCCTCATCAGGAAAATGAGCGAACCAAAACCACTCCTTCTGCTCTCTCTGTGTCCTCTGCGCCTCTGCGGTATGCGCTACGCGCACGCTACGCGAACGTTAAAAAAACTGACTAAAAAATTGGGTTATATCAAGTCCGTTTGAAGACTTACGAAACACGAAAACCTGCCAAACCTTTGCTTTATCTCCCCTCCTCGCTTGCCTACGGTGTACACACAAGGGATCGAATCGCCCCCTAACCCCCAATTATGGGGGAACCAGAATTTTCAAAGTCCCCCAAACTTGTGGGATTTAGGGGGCTAAACAGGCTCAAACGCAGACAGGCAAGACTTGTGTGTACACCGTAGCCTCGCTTGCGGGGAGGGGTTGGG
>NZ_CAWQOY010000123.1:0-43224 GCF_963896525.1 Nodularia sp. LEGE 04288 | reverse complement strand
ACCGTGTACACACAAGTGATCGAATCGCCCCCTAACCCCCAATTATGGGGGAACAAGAATTTTCAAAGTCCCCCAAACTTGGGGGATTTAGGGGGCGAAACAGGCTCAAACGCAGGTAGGAAGAACTTGTGTGTACACCGTAGCGCAAGCGAGGAGGGGACTATGATGTAATTCATTCAAGTGCATACCGCAAGTGCATACCGCTATCACTCAAAGCTGATTAGTCATAGGCGTTGGTAGCAAATATAAATCTCCCACCTCATGCTTTGATAACTGATAACTGATTTAATTTCTCCCCATAATGGGTACGAGTTATATCCCTTCAATTTTGCGGTAATTAGAACGGCATATTCTCAGAATTGTGTGCATAGATGCTCAATCATACCAAACTCAGGCGATCGCACTATAATTTGATCCTGAATAGTTTTTTGACAAAAAGGTAATCAGCGAAAACACATCTGTGGTTTAATCTCCTAAATATTTTCGTTGATCAAAGGTTAAAAAGATGACACTGAGAGAATCAGCAACACCAATACCTGAAATATTATCTTTGACTACAGAAAGTTTTACCTATGGTTTGGAAGTGCTGGCTAAGATTGACAGCGATTTGGCTCGGATTTTAGAGACGCTAGGAAGTCCACCCAGATGGGAAAGAGAATCGGGTTTTCCCACGTTGTTGAGAATTATTCTGGAACAGCAAGTTTCCTTAGCGGCTGCGAAAGCTGTATTTAATCGATTAGCTGGAGTTGTAATCTCGCTTACACCAGAAAATTTTATTAAACTTGGCGATGTTCAATTACAAGAAATTGGTTTTAGTCGGCAAAAGATGCGCTATTGTCGTGAATTAGCAGATGCAATTCTCACTGGTCAGCTTGATCTCGCCCAGCTAGAGACAATGGATGAAACTGCGATTAGAACTGAGTTAAAGCTGATTAAAGGTATTGGAGATTGGACAGTTGATATCTACTTGCTGATGGCGCTGAAACGTCCTGATGTCTTTCCTAAAGGCGATTTAGGAATTGCGATCGCTCTCCAGAATATCAAAGGATTGCCAACACGTCCAACACCCGCACAAATAGAAGTCATGGCTCAAAACTGGCGACCGTGGCGCGCAGTTGCTACCAGAATCTTATGGCATTACTATCTCAGTAATGCCAAGAAAAAATCAGTTACAGTTGACCTGTAAATACTCGTTCGGCTGGCCCTGTCATGTAAACTCGTTGGTCGAGTTCTGACCATTCAATTTGCAAGCAGCCACCAGGTAATTCGACTGTGGCGATGCGATCGCAATTTCCAGTCAATACACCAGCGACTAAGGCAGCACAAGCACCTGTACCACAAGCTAATGTTATACCTGCGCCTCGTTCCCATACCCGCATTTTTACATAGTCTCGACTGACTACTTGAATAAATTCAGTATTTATGCGTTGGGGAAAGGCTGGGTGATGTTCAAATTGAGGACCGATAATTTCTAGAGGAATAGCGGCGACATCTGACACAAAGGTAATACAGTGGGGATTTCCCATACTGACACAGGTAACTTCCCAAGTTTGATCCGCTACTTCTAGGGGTTGATTAATCACTTTTGTATCGGTGGAACCCAGAGTTGTGGGAATTTCTTCAGCTAGTAATCTCGGTAAACCCATATCCACCTTAACTTGACCATCAGCCATGAGTTGAGGTGTCATCACGCCAGCTAAGGTATGAATCCGATATGAGTCTTTGTTTCGAGATTCGCCTTCTAAATCGGCGATAAATCTGCCTAAACAGCGAATCCCATTCCCACACATTTCCGGTTCTGAACCATCGGAATTAAAAATCCGCATGGTGTAATCAGCACCGTGTTCTCCAGGTAAAGCAAAAATTACACCATCAGCCCCGATACCAAAGTGGCGATCGCACAATTTGATTGCTTGCTCAGGAGTCACTAATGGTAAGGATGACGCGCGATTGTCAACTAAAATAAAATCATTTCCCAGACCGTGATACTTAGTAATTTCGATTGCCATTTTTCCTATGATGAATTATCAATGATTAGGGATAGAGTATTGGGTATGTGATATTGGGTTTTAAATCAGAGCAAATAATTTTCCCAGTTCCTACTTTCTACTTTCTACTCCCTACTCCCTACTCCCTTATAACTAAAAATGCCTACAACTGAATTTGATACGTCACTACCTAGCATTCGACAACTACAAGAACTAGTTAAACAGAAAGCAGAAATCGAGTTGAAACTGCTAACGGGTGATCTGGTGACAGGTAAGATTTTCTGGCAAGATCAAAACTGTATTTGTATTGTGGATGATCGTAATCAGCAACTCACGATTTGGAAACAAGCGATCGCTTACTACAAATCTAAGTAGTACTGAGTTAAGAATAAGATTGAGTTAAAGGTGTTGTGCTAGCAAAAAATGGTTGTAGTTGATTTAAACTCGACAATTTACCACATAACAGCACTTGATCACCCACTCGGAAATCTGTTTTTTGCTCAGGACTGCGGATAAATTTACCATCTCGCCGGATCGCTTGCACTTGGACTCCTGATTCTGGGTTAAGATCCAAATCTGCAATGGTGATCCCGAAAACGGGAGAATCAGCATGAACTGTAATCCACTGACAAGCTTTATTTTCCCCAGGAATCGCCACCTTTCCCTGAGCAAATTCTTCTAAAGCGCCTAATTCCTCCGCTGCGCCCACTAGCAACAAGCGATCGCCTGCTTCTAATCTAGTTTGAGCATCGGGATAATCTATTTCGGCTTCGTTAGCCCGGCGAATAGCCATCAAACTTGCCCCTGTTAAGTAGCGGATATCTGCTTCTCCTAAACTCATATTAATCAGGGGTGACCCAGATGGTAGGGTATACCAACGGCGATTTAAATCACGGGTAGCTTGCTGCAAATCACGGGAAACTTGTGAAGGCGATCGCTCTGGTCGCAATGCTAAATAATGATCGTTGCGAATTTGCTTCATTTCCTGCTGTACCAAGAAGGATGAAAACCCTAAGCCTGTTAATAAATGGCTGGTCATTTCTAAGCTAGCTTCAAATTCTGGTTGGACTACTTCCTTCGCCCCAAGTTGATACAGCACTTCAATATTTTTATCTTGAGTAGCGCGGACAACCAAATCTAATTCTGGACACAATTCCAAAGCTCGTTTTAGGGAAAGCCTGGTACTCATGGGGTCAGGAAGTGCGATCGCCATTCCTTTGGCATTATTCACCCCCGCAGTTTCCAGAACGTGAAGACTCACACAATTACCATAGACATAAGGCACTCCCTCCTCCCGTAATTGCTGGATTCTTCTTTCCGATTGGTCGATAACTACCACAGGTAAATTGTGCTTTTGTAACAACCTCACCAAATTCTTCCCCACTCGCCCATAGCCGCAGACGACAAAATGACTTTTTGAAGGTAAATTTTCTGAAACATCACGCGGATAAATTTCTGCTAAATATGGTTGCAACCAAGGAATTGATTCGGCAAAGTTAAATAAGAATGGCACTAATCGCATCACAAAGGGAGTCAGCATCAGGGTAACTGCTGTGGTTCCTAAAATCAGCAAATATATGCGGCGAGAAACTAACCCCAAAGCTTGCCCTTCACTGGCTAACACAAAGGAAAATTCCCCAATTTGCGCTAGTCCTAACCCCGCAATTAAAGCTGTTTTTAACGGATAGCGAAACAGTTTTACCAAAGGTGTGATAATTAAAAACTTACCGACGAATACCAGTGCTACCAATACCAAAATCAATTCTAGATTCTGCCACAAAAACACCGGGTCAATTAACATCCCAATGGCGACAAAAAATAAACTAGCACAAATATCTCGCAGTGGTTCGACATAAGTTAAAGTTTGGTCGGCGTATTCCACCTCGGAAATCATTAAACCTGCGACAAACGCCCCCATTTCAATGGAGAGTCCTAAATGTTCAGTCAGCAGCGCAATCCCTAAACACAGCGTTACTACGCCTAATAAAAATAATTCTCGGCTTTCCGTGCGGGCGAGGATTCGCAACAAACGCGGAATCACCCAAATCCCCACTAATACTGCACCTCCAGCAAATAAAGACAGCCGCAGTAATGCTGTCAGCACTGCAATTCCAATAGTTTCTGCTGGTTGATTCAAGGCTGGTAATACAGCAATCATTAGTCCCAGTGCTAAATCCTGCACTACCAAAATCCCCAGCATCACTTGTCCGTGAGGCGTTTCGGTTTCATTGCGCTCCATTAAGCACTTGAGGACAACTGCGGTAGAAGATAAAGATAAAATTGACCCCAAAAATACACCTTTAGCAGGTAATTCTTCCCCAGCCCCGGTGATCCCGCAGACTATAACCGTGAACAGAATCGTTAAGACAATTTGTAGCCCACCACCTCCCAATGCGATCGCTTTGACTTTTTTGAGTTCAGAAAAGGAAAATTCTACACCCAAAGCAAATAATAAAAAGGCGACACCGAACTGAGCCAGAGTTTCTACTTGAATAACTTCTTTAATCACTCCCAGACCGGCTGGCCCCACAATCATCCCGCCGATCAGATAGCCCAGCAGCACAGGTTGGCGTAAAACTGAAGCCAATAGCCCACCACAGGCGGCGACGGCGAGAACTGTAACTAAATCAACAATTAGTCTAAAATCTTCCTGCACAAATTTTTCAAAGAAATATTAAGCCCTATGAATTTAGGATACAAAGTTTTGATATCTGAGGGGAGGTTAGCGGCGATGATTTTCACACAAAACAAAAAGATCCCCAATTTCTTCAAAAAGTCGGGGATCGGAGCCTCTCGATATTTGCTGCATTTGATGTTCAATGAACTGTCGCGCGTGTTGATTCCGCATCAATGGGTTTAATCAAGTAAAGCCGCAACATATGAGAAAGAATCGAGAACATGGGCGGGATTTTTTGCCAAAACTTGACAAATGGAGAACGAGGACTTTCTTTAATCTCCGTTAATCTCTGAGTACTGAGGAAACACTGTTCTAACCGCCAGAAAAACTGCGGGTGATTAGTATCCAAAATCAGAGGAAATGCCCGTGCAGAGGTATTATTTGTCTCCTGAATAACTCTATTATTGTATTTGCGGGGATGTATGCCAATGGCTTCATAAAATGTCGCCCGTTCAAATACTGTAATGGTATGGGTGACAAATACAGTCAGCAAAAAGAAACGCACCCACAAACGCGATCGCCAATTGTTCCATAATTTTGGTTGCGATCGCAGTAACGCCTTAAAGAAATCCCCATGTCTGTTTTCGTCCTGACACCAACTTTCAAATTTACGGAACAGAGGATAAAATTGATATTCAGGATTTGCCTCCATATGGCGATGGACTAAGATATAGCGCCAGTAACCAATTTTCTCCGATAGGTAAACTGTGTAAATTACCCACTCAGGCGGGAAAAAAGTATATGTGCGGTGCTTCGTTAAGTAGCTTAAATCTAGAGACAGATTAAAATCTGCCATCGATTTATTCAGAAATCCGGCATGGCGGGCTTCATCCCGTGCCATATAATTAAAGGCATCCGCCAAGAGGGGATTTTTGGTTTTGAGTCGGCGGGATAATTCTTTAAACAGCAGAAACCCCGAAAACTCAGAAGTGCATGAACGCTCCAAAAAGTCAATAAAAGCGCGGCGTTTTTCTCCATCAACGTGATCCCACGATTGCTTAAACTCTTCATCGCGCACAAAGTGATGGCGGTTATAGTCAGCCCGCAACTCTTCCACAACCGCCTGTAACTCAGTCTCATTCGCCGAAATATCCAAATTTGCCACCGCCTCAAAGTCAGTGGTGTAAAACCTGGGTGTTAACAACGTTTCCTGAACAGGGGCTTTAATACCAGGCTTCAGTAATTGAGGGTCGGAAGTTTCGAGAGACTTAACCATGACACTGTTTTCATGTTTTATCCTTTTATAGTTATATAAGCATAAATTATATAAACAACACATCAGTTAAATTATGGAAAAGTTAACCCCCTGCGCGGAGTCATTAGTCCTTAGTCCTGAGTTCTTCCTTCTGGTTTCGGGGGTAAATGAGCAATCGCATAAAAGATTTATAGAGGCTAGACTTGTGTTGAGCGAAGTCGAAACACGAATCAGCATTTTGAGACAATTTGTTTCAAACCAAACAGGACTTGCACTAATGCAAATAGGGTAGGGCATACCCGAATTAACGCTAAAGCCCTATGCCTAGCGGTAGGCTTACGCCCTCTGGTTTAGACGACGCAAGGACTCTAGGTTAAGTGGTTTCGTTGAACCAAGAATCCCCGTCGATTTATCGCAGGGAGTGTCACAGAGACATCCACCTACTGTCGCGCCATAATAGTCCGCATTTCAGCTTCCCGATCTTGAATCAAATCGCCACTAACATCCACCATCACACAGAAAATCTTACCCGTAAACTTAAAAGGCGGCTCATAATCCGGTGTTACAGGCGCACCAGGGGCAATTCCACAGGTGACACCACTGGTCAAACCTAGTGCTAAAGGAGTAGTTACAGGCACATCAATCTGCCCGACCAATTTCTCATCAATATAAAGTTGGGCGCGTCCTGGCGTTCCTTTTCCCTTGGCTAAATCTGGTTGACCCGTGACTTTAAATTCAAAGCGCAACTGGTGGCGACCTACCGACACTGATGACCCAGATTCGACATGATATAGGAATCGCCCCACATAGTTATGAACCCAGTGCAGTTTGCCATTTTGGACATAGAAAGAATAGCCGCTATCATTACCCCCGTGAGCCAGTAATACCCCTTCTGCGCCACCTGTGGGAATCTCCACATCAGCCGTAATACTGTGGGGACGATTTAACACCCTCACCGCACTATTGGCTGGAATCGCTTGAGTATGAGGATAGTAAACATAGCGGCTACGATTGACAGTAATTTGCGGGCGTTCTTCCGCCAGTCGTTGCACGCCACGTCCATCCACAGGCAACACATTATACTTACCAGCCTCTACATACCAAGTGGCAATCATCTCAATTAGCTTAGGGCGATTATCAGTCGCAATATTGTGATTTTCCGCAAAATCTGAGGCAACGTGATACAGTTCCCAATGATGAGTATCCAAATCTGTCAGAGTTTCCGCCGAAATCGCCTCACCAAAAAACTGCCCCGCTTCTGTAAATGAAGGACCCGGCCAAGGACAAACCGCCCGCCAACCATCATAGTAAAGAGAACGATGTCCCATCATCTCGAAATATTGAGTCAGGTGCTTAGTAGGTGCGGTACTATGATTAAAAGTATGGGCAAAACTGACACCTTCAATGGGAGATTGAGTCACACCCTTAATCGTTCTCGGTGGTGCAATTTCCAGTAGTTCCAGCACCGTCGGCACAAGGTCAATAGCATGAGCATACTGAGTCCGAATTTCTCCTTTTGCCTCAATACCTTGACTCCAATGCACAATTAAAGGGTCGCTGATTCCTCCCCGATAGGTTTCCCGTTTCCAACGCCGGAAAGGCGTATTTCCTGCCCAAGTCCAGCCCCAAGCATAATGGTTAAAGGTTTCGGCACTGCCTAGTTTATCCAAGGCTTTGAGATTTTCCTCTAGGGATTCTGGGACATTGTTAAAAAACAGGTTCTCATTCACTGAACCAGTTGGTCCCCCTTCCGAACTTGCGCCATTGTCCGAGATCACCATAATTACAGTATTCTCGAACTCACCGATAGATTTGAGGAAATCGAGTAAACGACCGATATGGTAGTCAGTATGGGTTAAAAAACCAGCATATACTTCCATCATCCGGGCATAAAGCCGTTTCTCTGCTGCTGAGAGAGTATCCCAGTGCGGGACATCAGGATCATGACGAGAAAGTTCGGCATCAGCGGGAACAATCCCCATTTCCCTCTGACGAGCAAAAACCTTCTCCCTGTAAGCTTCCCAACCATCATCAAATTGTCCGGCGTAGGCATCAGCCCATTCTTTGGGGACATGATGGGGGGCGTGCATTGCCCCCGGACAAAAATACATGAAAAAGGGCTTATTTGGGGCAATTTGCTTGGCATCAGCGATAAAGCTAATGGCCTTGTCTGCTAAGTCTTCCGTCAAATGGTAGCCTTCTGCGGGGGTCTTGTCTGGCTTGACGGTGTGGTTATCATAAACCAAATCTGGATAATACTGGTGGGTTTCTCCGCCCAAAAAGCCATAAAAACGTTCAAAACCGCGACCGAGAGGCCAGCGATCATAGGGTCCTGCGGCTGAAAGTTGGTCTGAGGGGGTTAAATGCCATTTTCCCAACGCATAGGTGTTATAACCCTTCTGGAGTAATATCTCTGAAAGAAACCCATTCTCAAAGGGAATGTTTCCATTACCACCGGGATAACCTGTAGAACCTTCTGTAATGCAAGACATGGCGTTAGAATGGTGATTGCGCCCAGTCAGCAGACAAGAACGGGTGGGTGAACACAAGGCCGTTGTGTGTAAATTGTTGTAGCGTAAGCCATTAGCGGCTAGTGCGTCTAGGTTGGGTGTTTTGATGGGACTTCCGTAGCTGCCAAATTGTCCAAAACCTGTATCATCGAAAACGATAAATAGGACGTTTGATGTACCTTCTTTTGCCCGCAATGGTTCTGGCCAAGCTGGACTGGATTTATCAACTGTCCGGCCGATGACACCAGGGAAAGTATTTCCGGGTTTGTATTCACGCAGAGACATAAATCTGACTTCTTGAGAATATTTAATTTTTAACAAAAGCCCCGAAATTCTATATCCTCTTTAGGACGGGTTAATTCATAAATTTATTGCCCGAATTACCATACCGTTAAGGGATAATAATTTCGGAAAATTTTTTGCGGTTTTGAGATGCCGACGACATTTGACACACCAAAATACTCTCTTTTGGCTGTACCAATTAAACCCTCCCCATTTTTAAAGGCTGAAAACCTGATGGCTACGTTGCAAAACTCTGCACCAAATAAAGTAACGTTTATCTGGATAAATTATTGCTAGGAAATCCCTAACCAGAAAAATATAAAGAAAACTTAATAGCTTTCTAATTATACAAATATTGATAGTTAAATAATTTAGTGGGAGAAAAATGATCGCCGAAGCCAACAAATCCGATCATTTGAGATGATTGAGGCTGTTTGGTGGGAGTCAACACATCACCCACTGCTGAGACTCTCTACACTATACAACAGCGAGAGCATACAGATTTTATTCGCAATTTGATTTCCGCCGCGCTGCATGAGGCGGGATGGTCGCAGTTTCTTGGAGGTTTTGATGGTTTTTGTCTTGCCTAGTGTCAAATTTGATCTGGAGATGATCAAAAAGTATGATAATCCTGCACCCAGATACACGAGTTACCCACCCGCTACAGAGTTAAGCGCCGAATTTACTGTAACTGATTTTCACGGTGCGATCGCCGCCTCCAACTACCGAAAATCACCTCTGTCTTTATATTTCCATATTCCCTTTTGTCAAACAGCTTGCTACTTCTGCGGCTGTAATACAGTCATATCCAAAAACAAGAATATTGCCAAACCTTACTTAGAACATTTGGTGCGAGAAATCAAGAACATGGCAAACTTGATTGATTCAGATCGAAAAGTCCTACAAATTCACTGGGGTGGTGGTACACCGAACTATTTAGATCACGAACAAGTCAAATTTTTATGGAAACACATCACTGAAAACTTTAATATTGATCCACAAGCCGAAATTTCCATTGAAATTAATCCCGCTTACGTAGATCAAGACTATATTTTCTTTCTCCGCGAAGTGGGTTTTAACCGCATTAGTTTTGGCATTCAGGACTTTAATCCCCAAGTACAATTAGCAGTGAATCGCGTCCAGCCAGAAGAACTGCTGTTTAATGTTATGGATTGGATTAAAGCCGCCAAGTTTGACAGTGTGAATGTAGACCTAATTTATGGTTTACCTCATCAAACTCTCCAGACATTTCAAGAAACAGTCAAAAAGACGATTGAATTAGATCCTAACCGCATTGTTGTGTTTAACTTCGCCTATGTCCCGTGGATGAAGCCAGCGCAAAAAAATATTCCTCAAGAAGCATTGCCTCAACCACAGGAAAAGTTAGAAATTCTTAAGATGACTATTGAGGAACTGACGAGTAATAAGTATCTATTTATTGGCATGGATCATTTTGCCAAAGATCATGATGAATTAGCGATCGCACAACAAAATCACACCCTCCAGCGCAACTTTCAGGGATACACCACCCACGCCGGAACAGAACTCTTAGGCTTTGGTGCCACATCAATCAGTATGCTTAATGATGCTTATGTGCAGAACCACAAGCAATTAAAGGATTATTATCGCGCGATATCCGCAGATATTTTACCCATTAGTAAAGGAATTAAACTTAGTCAAGATGACATAATTAGACGAGATGTGATCATGTGCATTATGTCTCATTTTCATCTGAATAAGCAAGATATTGCCGATAAATATCACATCAGCTTCGATGAGTATTTTAGCCATGAGTTAAAGGCATTAGAAACACTAGCAGCCGATGAACTCGTCAAAATATCAACCAAGCAAATAGAGATTACAGATATCGGTAGGTTACTGGTGAGAAATATCGCTGTCATATTTGATAATTATAATCAAACCAGAGATAAACAATTTTCGCGGGCAATTTGAGCTAAAATTGCAGCTAATTTTTAAATCTGATTGCTCAACAAAATTGGTAATTGGTAATTATGCTGATCAACTATTACCAATTATCCTGATTAACTTCAGGTAGTATAACCTCATATAAGTATTTCTCTACCTTTTGATTTTAATAACTATTTCCTCTGGCTGAATCAATTGTAAATAACAATTGCTATGATAAACACAGTTGAGATTTTAGAGGAAAATTATGAATCTTATTGCTTGGGCAATCTTAGGACTTTTAGCTGGTGCAATCGGTAAAGCAATTTATCCCGGTTCTCAAGGTGGTGGTATTCTCTCAACAATGATTTTAGGTATTATTGGTGCGTTTGTCGGAGGTAGTGTATTTACTCTCCTACAAACGGGAACGCTGCAATTAACGGCTGCTAGTTTAAGTATTCCTGGTCTGTTTGTCGCCGTTATTGGCTCAATCATTGCTATTTATCTGTGGGGACTGTTTACCAGTCGCCGTAGCGTCTAATTTGAATTAGCAAATAGCTGATTAATAGATGAGGAACGCGCCTGCTAAATCTTCTCACACACTAATTTAGTTAGGTTGATATCAAGGATATAACTCACGGGAATTGCGACGTTCTCTCAGGCTAAATGTTAATTTCTTTAATTCAACGCACCGATACTACTGTCGAGTAGTATCTCCAGCGCTTTTTAATTTTTGAGGTAGAGATATTATAATAGTCACCCTATTTTATCATACTCAACTATTATTTTGCATTAAAAACTCTTTAATAGGTACATTATGTTTTACCACAAAAAAGACCCTATTCACGCTGTAAATATTGCTGAACCTAACCCTCGTTTTGCTCAATTACTGCTTGAGCAGTTTGGGGGAGCAACGGGAGAACTTTCAGCAGCTTTGCAATATTGGGTACAATCATTTCATGTGGAAAATGCTGGAATTCGAGATATGCTCCAAGACATTGCTATCGAGGAATTCGGTCACTTAGAAATGGTTGGTAAATTAATTGAAGGTCATACCAAAAATGTGGATCAAACAGAGGCATACAAAAGCACTCTGTTTGCAGTCAGAGGTATGGGGCCGCACTTTCTAGATAGTCAAGGAAGTGCTTGGACGGCAAGTTATTTGAACGAAGGTGGAGATGTCGTCCGGGATTTGAGAGCTAATATTGCAGCTGAAGCTGGCGCACGTCAGACTTACGAATCACTGATTAAGCTAGCGACAGATGAAGGCACTAAAAATACTTTGGTTCATCTATTAACACGAGAAATTTCTCATACTCAAATGTTTATGAAAGCTCTCGATTCATTGGGTAAATTGACCGATCCATTCTTTGGTAATATTCAGCCTGATGAAACGGTTGATCTTTATTACAATCTATCTACAAATGGCAACGGTAAAGATGAGCGTGGCCCTTGGAATTCCGAACCAGCATTCAAATACATTGCGAACCCGCTTGAAAGTAAATCTTAAATCAATTCAGTGATTAATGCCGAACTCACTCAAGCTATCCAGCCAGTTCCAATTAAGCTGCTAGATAGACGTTTGCCATGAGTTGAAATTCAGAATTACAAATGAAACAAATTAAAAAGCGTCTGGGAGTGTTGCCGTGTTTCCACCCCAAACGCTTTTTATTTTTAACTTGCTCCTCACACACAACTAGATAATACTGCTGCTTGCTAAAAAGACAAGTGTAATATGTGACAGTTTAGGAACTGGCACAAGCTGACCTCCACAGAGACTTAATGTAAGAAGTGGCGGACACCAGTTAACACCATGACTAAACCCAGTTCATTTGCAGCCTTGATGGAATCTTGATCGCGCAAACTGCCGCCTGGTTGGACAATGGCAGTAATTCCGGCTGCTGCGGCTGTTTTCACAGAATCATCGAAGGGGAAAAATCCATCACTGGCGAGAATTGCGCCTTGGGCTTTTGCGCCAGCTTGTTCTAAGGCTATTTTAACTGAACCAACGCGATTCATTTGACCAGCACCCACGCCTAGTGTAGTGCGATCGCTTGTAATGACAATGGCATTAGATTTAACGTGTTTACAGACCTTCCAAGCAAACAGTAATTCGGCTAACTCGTCAGCGGTGGGTTGACGTTCGGTGACTACTTCCCATTTACTAGAATCAGCTATGGCATCATCAGCAGCTTGGACTAAAAAACCACCTGCGATCGCTTTCACGGTATCCTGGGGACCACTACTCAAATCAGCTAATGTCAAAATCCGCAGTTTAGATTTCGCCGCCAAAATTTCTTGGGCTTCTGGTTCACAACTCGGCGCAACCACACATTCTAAAAATGTCTTCGTTAACTCATTCGCTGTCGCCGCATCAATGGGGCGATTAAGTGCCACAATTCCCCCAAAAGCCGAAACCGAATCAGCATTAAAAGCTTTTTGATATGCTTCCACAAGAGTGCTTCCCACGGCTACACCACAGGGATTCGTGTGTTTAATCACCGTAGCGGCGGGAGTATCAGTAAACTCAGCAATAATGCGGCGGGCGGCTTCTAAATCCACTAAGTTGTTATAACTCAGTTCCTTACCTTGTAATTTTGTCGCCGCAGCCCAACCCGTGGGAGTAGTCCCGGTTTGATACCAAGCCGCAGCTTGATGGGGGTTTTCGCCGTAACGCAGAGATTGCAATTGCTGCCCAGAAATACTGTATTCCTGAGATGATTGGCTAAGATAAGCTGCGATCGCTTGATCATAACTAGCCGTATGAGAAAAACCTTTTAAAGCACATTTTTGGCGAAACTCTAGAGATGCAGTGCCTTGATTTTGCCGCAATTCCTGCAAATATTCTTCATACTGTGCTGGGTCACATAATACCGTCAGATGGGCAAAATTTTTCGATGCAGCCCGTAACATCGCCGGTCCACCGATATCAATTTGTTCCACAGCCTCAGATAACGTCACTCCAGGTTTAGCAATAGTTTCCTCAAAGGGATAAAGATTGACTACTACTAAATCAATGGGGCGAATTTGGTTATTTTTTAAATCTGTTAAATGTTGGGGAATATCTCGCCGCGCCAAAATTCCGCCATGAATGCGAGGATGTAAGGTTTTAACTCGACCACCTAAAATTTCAGGTGAACCCGTGTAATCAGAAACCTTGGTCACAGGTAGCCCCGCATCCTTGAGGGTTTGGGCGGTTCCCCCACTGCTGATTAAATCAAAGTTAAATTCTTCGACCAAGCGCCGGGCTAGGTCAACTATACCAGTTTTGTTAGATACACTCAGCAGTGCTAGACGCGCCATGTTTTAGTTCCTCTGATGTAGGCTGTGAAGCGAAAGATCATCAGTTTTACATAAGGCTGGGTTCACTTCAAGACCAGATTCCAGAACTAAGGGAGTGACAAACAAAAAAAGGCTGTGCTGATTTCAAATATGAATTAGGCTCACGCAAAGGCGCAAAGGCGCAAAGGTTAAGAAGAAAGATAAAGGTAATTTTGGCTTCTGGGGAGAACGCGCGCTACGTCGTGGAATTGTCCTGCCTGTTCTTGAGGATAGCAATGGCAGATGGGTCATGATCAAGTAGCATCAGCGCACTGGTAATGCCGCGACTGGGCAATAAGTCCCCAGCCTCGTATTTTTGAAATGCTCGTGTTCCACCGCCAATCAGTGTTCCTGCTTGAATCTGTGTCAGCTTCAACTTTTTACGGACACGGCGAATTTCCTTCGGCTCAAGTAAACCATCAACCCGCGCTTTCAGAAGGTTCAGCATCCGGTCAGATACCTTCATATCTTCACTTGTATGGATACTCTCGTCAGACTGATCACAATACCAGCCAGGCATATCAAATGTAATATTCTGCGTGCGATAGCTTAATGTCATAGGACGTACATCGCGGCGCATGGACGCTCCAGTCACTGGGCAAAGTGGTGTGATGTCAGTCATTCTCTTTCTCCTTGAATGATAGCAACAGAAACTCTGTCACTGCATCTGCTGTAAATTTGATATATAGAACTCCAATCTCGGATGGAACATGGTACACATCCTGCCAGATGCGATGATCGGCATAGCTTGTCATTGACTTGTAGAAATGTGACTTTTTCATTGTTTGAATAGTCGCTACAATTTCTGTTCGCCCAAATCCTATGCTTGCAGCTCCCTTAATGGCACTGCCGGTCGCATTGAGTCCATTCAAAGTGCCTGCGACAGCTTTAAATGCTTCAAGGTCATAGGTTGGCTTGCGCTTATCCGTCATACATTTCCATCATATATTTATATGATACACCATTAAGGTGTAAAAGTCAGGAATTTTTTAACCCTATTTAGGTCAGTAATTATAATACCCCTGGTGTCAAGGGTGATACCAAGGGTATGTGTTATCTAATAGGTTTAAGTCTTTGCCAAAAAGCCAGGGTTTTTGCCAGAGAAAGAAACGGAGTTGTTAATTTTGGATCAAGTCGAGCTAAGACAAATCCGAACTCTTACGCCACCCACCCAGAAAAACTGCAACACTCACTACTCCAAGGGCTACAGCGCCCCATTTCAATGTCGGATTCATATCCCACCAATCTAAAAAACTGGGTATTGACAGGTTTCTAAAATCGCCCTCTATTCTGTCATAACCAGGAATGGCGGTAAAAACATTATCCGGTGCATCCTCTGATTTTGGCTCATTAGTACGTTGACCGGGAAAGGCGATCGCTAGTAGAATTGCATCGACTAATTCCGGTGAAACCCGTTGCAGTAAATCTAATACTTTGCCTGCATCTCCCACGATAAAATCCCGCATGGGGTGTTCCGCAACATAGAGAATGGCATCAGTGACAATTTTGGGTTCGTAATAAGGCGGTATCCCCGTAGGCTTTACCCCTAACTTGGTGCGAATTTTATTGTAATAGGGTGTGTTGATTGTGGAAGGTAATATTGAGGTGACATTAATCGGCAATTTTTCATGTTGCAATTCCACACGCAAGGCTTCTAAGAAACCTTCTAAACCATGTTTAGCAGCCGAATAGGGGCTTTGTAGCGGCAAACTGCGCCTACCCTCCATTGAGGAAATATGAATTAATGATCCGCGTCCCTGTTGTTTGAGATAAGGTAGTGCAGCCATCGCACCATAAACTTGTCCCATCAGAGTGACATCCACAACTCGCTCAAATTCTTCTGGTGTAATTTGCTCAAAAGGCGCGATGATACCTGTAGCCGCAGCATGAACCCAAGTATCCAAGCGTCCATATTCTGCCACAGTTTGATCGGCGATCGCCTTAACTTGCTGAAAATCACTGACATCGGCAATAGTATATATGGCTTCACCGCCTAAGCCGCGAATTTCTTCCACCAAAGACTTCAGTCCCGGTTCGCTGCGTGCTGAAACTACAACCTTTGCACCACGTTGGGCAAACTTGAGCGCTGTTTCTCTGCCGATACCGCTAGAAGCCCCCACGACGGCTACTACTTGCTGATTAATGGGCTTTAATTGCATGGTTAATTATCCCTACCTTTCCTTTATGGATAAGTTGGATAATTAATTTGGACATCTTTCGTGGGACTTACGCAGCAGGTAGATTTCAGGAGGGGATTTTTAAGAAATAAATTAACGTTCGCGGAGCGTGGCGTTAGCCATACCACACCAGACGCAGAGAACACAGAGAGTTAAGAAAGAGAGGTTTTTTTATTGTCACCAGTCCCGGTGTCCCTAGCTTCTAGCTCATCTCGCCACAAAGCAATTCCACCTAATAAACCAGTGATATTCGGGATGAGTTTGACGTTTAAGGGTAGCTCAATATTTACCCTGACAGCTTCACCGCCGCCAATGTAAAGGTAATCATAATTGAACAAACTTTGTAAAGATGCGATCGCTTTTTCTAAACGCCTGTTCCATCTTTTATCACCAATTTTTTCTAACTCGGCGCGTCCCAGTTGTTCTTCATAGGTCTTACCCTTGCGAAACTGATGATGTCCCATTTCCATATTTGGCACAAGTTTGCCATCGATAAATAAAGCCGAACCAAAACCTGTACCCAAGGTAATTACCAATTCCAAACCTTTACCTGATACTGCCCCAAAGCCTTGCATATCGGCATCATTAATCACTCGTACAGGCTTGCTGAGACGTTGTGATAATGCTGTTTCCAAGTCAAATCCAATCCAATCTTGATATAAGTTAACTGCTGTTTCTGTGACTCCCTGACGCACTACACCGGGAAAACCCACGGAAACGCGATGAAATTCACCTTGATCTGCTGCTAATACTGCGATCGCATCAATGATCATCTCTGGTTTAGACGGTTGGGGTGTCTCTAAACGCATCCTTTTGGTTACGGGATTTCCGGTGATATCTAAAACCAGTGCTTTGACACCACTACCTCCAATATCAACTGATAGGGTACGAATAGATTGATGATCTTCAACCATTGAGTTTTGTCCTTCCTACTGCTTGGTGTACTGGGGAGTGAAGAGGCAGGGGTGCAGGGAGCAGGGAGCAGGGGGGAGTAAGAAATTACTTTAAACTTCCGGTTACTTAACAACCATTCCTCTTCTCCTCTGCACCCTGCCCCCGTTCCTCTTCTCCCCTACTTCTTCAAATCTCGTTAACATAACAATGACGCGAGAGTAGTAAAATGCACAGCTTTATTCCCCCAGAACGATTTTTTCCCTACCTAACTTGGACTGATATTCAGGCTATGCCGAATAAGGAAAATGTGGTCATCATTCAACCAGTCGGGGCGATTGAACAACATGGCCCTCATTTACCACTGATTGTTGATGCTGCTATTGGTGTAGGAGTTCTGGGAGCCGCCCTGAAAAAGCTGGATTCTAGTATTCCCGCCTATGCTTTACCCACCCTCTATTATGGTAAATCAAATGAGCATTGGCATTTTCCTGGAACGATAACTTTAAGTACTCAAACCCTGACAGCAATCATGATGGAAATGGGTGAAAGTATCTACCGGGCTGGGTTTAGAAAATTGGTGTTAATGAATTCCCACGGTGGACAACCCCAAGTTATGCAAATGGTGGCGCGGGATTTGCACATTCAATATGATGACTTTTTGGTGTTTCCTTTGTTTACTTGGCGTGTGCCTCATATTACTAAAGAATTATTGACACCCAAGGAAGCAGCCCAAGGAATGCACGCCGGAGATGCTGAAACTAGCATTATGTTGGCGATTTTGCCAGAACAGGTAAAAATGGAGCAAGCTGTGGCGGAGTATCCCCCAGAACCAACCCAAAGCACTTTACTAAGTTTAGAGGGGAAGTTACCTGTGTCTTGGGCGACGCGAGATGTCAGTAAAAGTGGCGTAATTGGCGACGCAACCACCGCAACGAAGGAAAAAGGCGATCGCATCCTCGAATCTGTTTCTAATGGTTGGGTACAAGCTATTCAAGATATTTACGCTTATGAACTACCCAAACCGGATAATCATTGACGTTTCCTGTCTGTTTTATTTAATTTAGCTTGAAAGCTGGTGTGGGTAGAACTGAACAATCCTTACGACAGAGGAATCAATCAGCCATAATCACATTGTAGATAGATAAATTTATACTTATGAGTTGCTTAAAATAGCTGCAAGATTAAATGATAGGACTGCAATTATGTCGGAAAAACAAAAGAATAAATCTGATAGTCAAGAAACTACTCCCAGAGCTTCTGGTGGTTATCAAACTCCTATTGAACCGGAAATTCGCAAGACTGGCAATGCTGCTCAAAGTGATGCTAAAGACAGTGCTAAACCTGAAGCACCAGGAGAAGATACTGTTGCCGGTAGCCCCAACCAGGGAACTGAATCCCGTTAAGTTCTCCTAATTGTGCCATGAGAAAGGCGATCGCCTAATTAATTACCCTGCAAGTGCGATCGCCTGAATCAGAACCTTAAATCACAGCTTCTTCGCGTTGACAATCAAAAACCACCATGAACGAAGCATGAGGCGTTGTTTGCATTAAATGTTGCATATAACCATCTGCATCAGAACGAGTCCGGAAATGAGCCACAATCTCCCGTTGTGCATTAGGAAGTAAACGAGCGATCGCCCAAGAATTCAGACGTGCTTTGTAGGCGATGGCTTGCTCTGCTGAATTGGCAGCTTTGTGGTCAGTATTTTGTGGCATCATTTATCTTAATTACGTGATTTTTTGTTAAGAGCTTTGCTGAGTTTTGTGGCAGGGGTGAGCTAATGCATTTTTTTATGTGCTGCCACCTTGTTATTCGATTATTTTTAGATTGTCAATACTGTGCGCTACATTTTAGACCAGCTAAGTTGAAATTTTTTAGGCGCTAGGAACCTCAAAGCTTTAATTTGCAACTATGCAAAGGATAAAACTGAATATATGACAAGAGTTAGATTTTTGCGACTTCTATCACCACATACAAGTCGGACAAGTAAACATAGTTACAGTTAAGGTTTGTCTCAAAAAATACTAATCCTTTTGCAGTTTCATATAGGAACTAATCTGTTTCGATTAAATCTCAGTAGCAGGATGTAATTAATTCCTAGATAACCGTAGTGCCAATATCTCACTTGCGGGAAAAATGTCCGCACTACATCTGATATTCAATTGAACCACCTACTTGTATAGCTATTTCGACATTTGTCAGTAATCAGCAAAAATTAACCGCCCATAGAAGAACATAGACGCAGATGAATCCATACCTGACAAACTAGAAAAACTACTTATGATATTTATCATACCATTAATTTCTTTAGTATCATATTGGTATTTCATAAGAGCAATATAATTAATCTCAATTAATTATTATTTTCCAATTTGTGGAACTATTTCAAACCTGTATTTTTTATTTTTTTACCATAACTCATAAATATTGAAATTACGAAAGTGTTTTTTACTGCAATCAAAATACAACGCTGAATCTACTGATCAGGGACAGACCAATCAAGAAAAATGCCAAATTGACTCGTGGGATGGGAATCACTCTGCTCGCCGTGACGCTAACACGCTTCATACATTCCGGCAAGAAGAAGATGCCTACCCCACAAAATAACAGAGAAAAATGATAATTTGGCTAAATATTACCAGGAATGACAAGTCAGTTCGCCTGCCAAACAAATAGCTGGCTTGCATCTAGTCAGACTAGCAACCTCATTGACTAATTCATCTAAGTTTATCGGTTTGCATAAGTGTGTTTGAAAACCGGAAGAAAATGCATATATGCGGTCTTCTTCCCGCGCAGATCCTGTTACCGCAATAGCGGGAATCACTTTTCCTTCAGCTGCCATCAAATCTCTAACTTTTGGTAGCAAGGAGTAGGCATCTTCATCAGATAGATAGATGTCACTAATTAAAATGTCAGGCTGAAATTGAGATATTACTTCTAGAGCTTCACTTGCCGAAGCTACAGCTATCACCTTCGCTCCTTCTAATTCAAATAGGATATTTAAAATTTGTCTTGTGTCAGCATCATCATCAACAACCAGCAAGCGTAAACCTTCAACTGAGATGGATTGAGTATACATTAAATATTACCCTCGTGTAGTTATCACACCCTGAGTAGCAACGGCATTCAATTGCACAACAATTTATAGGTTACACAAACTGAACATTGGGTGTCTGTCCGGTTTCGCACATAACAACCGCAAAATATTTATTTGTCCCGGCGATCAGATCCTTTGCCCAAAAGTCGATCAAACTCGTCTTTCATTACCTGATAACATTCACAAGAAGTAGCTTCTAAAGCCTTTCGATTCTGGATGCTAATATTACCACGGCTATAGTGAATAATTCCCTCTTGGCTCAAAGTTTTAGCAGCCACCGTCACACCAGAACGGCGTACACCTAGCATCTGGGCAATGAATTCTTGCGTGAGTGGAAAATCATCTGATTCCATGCGGTCAGAGACAGTTAATAGCCAACGGGCGAGGCGTTGCTCCAGGGTATGGAGGCGATTGCAGCCGGCTCCTTGTGAAACTTGAGTATATAGAGTTTGGAAGTAGCGCAGTAGGATATTTTGCAGTACACCACCCCGATCAAACTCACTTTTCAATACATCTGCTTTCATCTGCAAACCACCGTCGGGGACTTGCACAATTGCTTTGGTGGTTGATTGGTTGCTTCCCAAAATTATCGGGATACCCACCATACCTTCGTTGCTCACTATACCGACTTCCACAGAAGACCCGCTTTCCATAATTGTTAATAAAGAAACTACTGCCTTATGAGGGAAATAAACATCTGTAATCAGTTCTTCTGACTCTATCAGAACCTTACCAAATGGTAGTGACACAGGATTTAAGTGAGGAATCAGGCGCTCATATTCAACATCAGGCAGAGCAGCAAGCAAACGATTTGTTCTCGACTCCAGGGCATGATTATCTATTGACATTAGGAGTATCCTTTATATAGGCACTTTAGAAAAGGCAACTCAATTCATAAGGAGAGCAATTAAGGAATATATTCCTAACGTCAAACAGATGTATTTTCTAAAGAAGATTTTTTTTGAAGCAATATTTTATCTAAATATATCTCTATTATAGATAACTGGATGGGAAAATTCACGCGGTTGGGAAATTATTAGCATAGTTATCGCAATCCTATATGCATTGTGATAGCTGGCGTGGTGCAGCTATATAAAAAATGTGCCATCAGAGTCCAGAATATCTGCGTTCATCAATAGATACCGCCCGAATTTAAATATGCTTTTGATAAAACTCTTGTAGAGACGTGATATCTCACGTCTCTATATTCTTTATCACTAGATGTCTAATAGTAAAACATCGAAACTACTGTGGTGATCGTAACTAATTCACCGGACTTAATATGACTTCTGCACCGAGGTACTAGCGCCAATCATCGAGAGCAAAAACATCTGGGCGATTATATCCAGGGTCATTGGGTTTATGCATTGCCACTCCAATGATGTCACTACGAAAACCACAAGCCAACATTTTCAAGTAAGCTGACTCTCGACTAGTATTAATTCCTGCAACTAAGCGAGACATCCCCAGAGTTACAGTCAATGCTTCACACAAATTCAATAATTGCTCAAAACATTGTCCGGCATTAATTCCAGATCGCACTGCACCAAATTTGACAAAGCAAGTATTACTACCTGCTTCCGTACCTGCCCCAGCATGACAGACCGCAAATCCTAGCAAGCCTGAATCATCCCATAAAAAGATGGTATCTCCTAGTTCTTGGTCTTGAACTATCTGAATTTCTTGTGATACATCTAACCCCTGATAGATGGAATCAGTGAGTTGACAACTTGCTTTGATACATTCCCTACGTTCATCTGCCGTCATTTGGGAGAATCTTGCACCTGGGGGTAATGGCTGAGATGACTGTACTGACTTTGCCAAAATCACAGTCAGAAAACGCAACCGATACCCAAATTTCTGGTATAGTGCATGATGCTTAGGACTTTGAGCAAAAGTAAAGAGTCCTGATAGTTGAGTATTCCAATCAGTAAAGCAAGCGATCGCAGGTTCAATCAGACGTTGGCCTAAGCCTTGGTTCCAAAGGTCAGGATGAATGCTTAAAGGTCCAAAATAGCCAAAGCTACCCCAATTAATCACTAAATTAGACCCAACTAATTTACCATCCACCTCAGCAGCGAAAGCAGCATTGGGATTAGTTTTCCAACGGTGAGAAAAAAAAGTTGCATCCCCGTAAAACTCAGTTGGTTCAGGTAGTCCGACAAAAGTACCAAAAGCCAGCCGAAATATATGGTCAGCTGTGGCTAAATCATTAGCTTGTAGTAGGCGAATTGAAGTATTCATCATCCTGGATTTTAGTTATCACTCTGCTTACGACGTTTTAATTCCGCCTCAATGGCTTCCACAACAGTTTCAATGACCTTGACTCTGGCATAATATTTGTCATTAGCAGGAACAATTGTCCAAGGAGACGTGGCGGTGGTGGTGCGCTGAATTGCCTGATTTACGGCGACATCGTAATGACTCCACTTTTCCCGATTGCGCCAGTCTTCATCGGTCAGCTTATACTGCTTAAAAGGATCATTTTGACGGTCTGTAAAACGTTGAAGTTGTTCCTCTGGGCTAATGTGTAGCCAAAACTTGACTAAAACATAGCCTGCACTGGTTAACTGAGACTCAAATTCATTAATTTCGCGGTAGGCTCTGCGCCACTCGATTTCCGAAGCAAAGCCTTCCACACGCTCCACTAACACCCTTCCATACCAGGAACGGTCAAAAATCCCAATTATCCCAGATGTGGGTAATCTGCGCCAAAATCGCCAGAGGTAATGATGAACTTTTTCTTCATCTGTGGGCGCAGCAAAGGGATGCACAAAGTAACTCCGAGGATCGAGAATATCGGTTAGCCGCTTAATCGCCCCGCCTTTACCTGCTGCATCCCAGCCTTCAAACATCACCAGGACAGGAATTTGATGCTTGTGGATGCTTAATTGTAACTTGCGTAGTTTTACCTGTTCGTTGGCTAATTGCTCTTCGTATTCGGTTTCTGAAAGGCTTAAGCTCAAATCAACTTGCGCTAGTAAGTCTGACTCGGTGGTTTCTAATTGCGTCTGTGCAGGTAAAGCGGGAGCGGGAAGCTGAATTTTCAGCCTATCTAAAGCAGCAGTCAAGGTAGTAGTCAGATGGGTGAGTACCTTCACCTGCACCCACCGTTCAGAGTCAGCCTCGACTAAAGTCCAAGGTGCAACCCCAGTACTAGTTTGCACGAGCATTTCTTCCGCAAAGGTGGCGTAGCGGTCATAGTGTTTTGCTTGCTTCCAGTCTTCTTTTCGCACTCGCCAAGCGGTTAATTCATCTTTGGCGTAGTCTTTTAAACGACTTTTCAATTCTTTACGACTTAGATGCAACCAAAATTTAGCGATCGCAGCTCCATCATCCACCATTTGACGCTCAAAGGAATTAATTTGCCCCATTAATTTGATCACAGTGGGAACTTGATCTATTCCTACGCGCTCAAATAAGCGTTCTTCTAAAACATGAGTATACCAACTGTGATAGAAAAAACTGATATTACCTTGGGCGGGTAATTTTTCCCAGAATCTCCACAGGAAGGGATATTTGCGTTCTTCTTCACTCGGTGGCCAGATAGGATGTACTTTAAATCCACGGGGGTCCATGTAAGAAACCATTTGCTTCACCAACGCACCCTTACCAGAAGCAGCCCACCCTTCCAAGACCACGACTACAGGTAATTTTTTATCCCTACAGGCATTTTGCAGTTCTCGCAGTTGATGCATCAGCCGATCAATTTCTGACTTATAGGTGGCTTTATCTAAGGAAAGTGTTAAATCGAGTGTATCCAGCATAGGAACTTTTTTATCTCCGTATTGCTGAATTATGGCATCATACTCATATTTCTGGTTTTAAGAACACAAACAACAAATAAAGATCCCCGACTTCTTGAAGAAGTCGGGGATCTGAGCCTCTCAATGTTTGCACCTGTAGAGTCTTTGCAGGTAGAAACTGGAAACGAGGATTTCTCGGATAAAAAACAAAATATTGCCCTAAAAACCGAAAAAATACATACTAAAGGTGTATCAGAATATCGATCACCTGTTAAATCGCCGTGGGCGCTCCTTCAAATACAAATTACGAATTAATCTATGCACCAGGATTACTCCGGTAAAAATCTCCGTGGGCGCTCCTTTAAAGGTCAAAAACTTGAGGGTGCAGATTTTAGCTATGCAGATATCAGAGGAGCAAATTTCACTGGGGCTAATCTCAAAAATGCCAACTTCAGCCATGCTCAATGCGGACTACAAAAACGTTGGGCGATTTTTCTAGTTGCTGTTTCGTGGTTGTTATCTGCAATTTCTGGATTTTTCTCAGCCTTCACTGGATACTTAATATCTTTGATATTTGACAGTTCAGACATAGAAAATCAGATTGGAGGTTGGACTGCCTTAATAGTAGTCATTATTGTTTTCATAGTTATCCTTGTCCAAGGATTAAACTCCGCCATCGCCATCGCCATCGCCTTCGCCTTCGCCTTCGCCGGAGCCATCATCGCCGCAGCCGCAGCCGCAGCCATCGTCGGAGCCTTCGCCGAAGCCGCAGCCGGAGTCATCGCCGGAGTCGGAGCCATCGCCATCGCCGCAGCCATCGCCGCAGCCATCGTCGGAGCCGCAGCCATCGCCATCGTCGGAGCCTTCGCCGGAGCCATCGCCGCAGCCTTCGCCGGAGCCATCGCCGCAGCCTTCGCCGGAGCCATCGCCGCAGCCGCAGCCTTCGCCGGAGCCGCAGCCATCGCCGGAGCCGCAGCCGTTGGTGGAACTTTATTTAGTGCCTACATTGCTTGGCGAGCCATGAAAGGCGATGAAAAGTTTTCTTTGATTCAAAAAAATGCTGTTGCGTTTGCTGCTTTTGGTGGTACAAGCTTTCGTCGTGCTGATTTAACTGATGCTAACTTCACAGCAGCCACACTCAAAAGTACAGATTTCAGAAAAGCAACTCTGATTCGTACCTGTTTCCAAAAAACAAAAAAACTCAACCGTGTACGCCCTGGTTTCACTTACCTTGATAATGCACAACTACAACAATTGTTATTTACAGGTGCAGGACAAGAGATGAACTTTGAGCGTCAAGATTTGCGGGGTGTCAATTTAAAAGGGTTCATTTTAACAGATGCCAACTTTATCGGCGCAAATTTAAGTGGAGCTAACTTACAGGATGCAGATTTATCCAGAGCCAAATTAGTCCAAAGCCAACTGGATGGAACTGATTTTACTGGCGCTACTCTCACCGGAGCATACATTCAAGATTGGGGGATTACCAACAATACCAAGTTTGATGGTGTGAGATGTGAATACGTTTATATGCATCTTCCTACCAAAGAAAAGCCTAACCCCCTCCGCAAACCAGATAATAACAAAGAGGTTTTTGCAGATGGAGAATTTGCTGATTTCATTCAACCCATCTTCGACACCCTCGACCTCTATCATAACCAAGGTGTTGACCCCCGTGCTGTGGCAATTTCTTTTAAGCAATTAGCTGAGAATCATCCAGAAGCCGAATTAGAAATTGTGTCCATGGAAAAACGAGGACAGGATAAGTTTTTGCTGCGGACTAAAACTGCCCCTACTGCTGATAAATCCGAATTGAGTGCAGAATATTTTGACACTTACAATCAGCTTAAAGGTTTGCCAGAGGCACAAATTAAATTACTATTAGCAGAAAAAGATAATCAAATTAGTAGGTTAGAGAATATGGTGATGACGGCGCTAGAGCGTCCTCATTTTTATTCCAGTACACAAATACAAGAGGTAAGTGCTATGAATAATAATCCCGGTGGGTTTTCAATTGGTGGTTCTGTTGGCGGTAATGTCAATAACTTGCAAGGTGATAATAATCAAGCTGTCTTTGGTGATGGTAATCAAGTCACACAAAAAAACCACACAGGTGCAGATGGTGAATCATCATTAACTAAAGATGATGTTGTCAAGTTGATGGCAGAACTGGAAACTTTGATTAAAGGTTCAGAATTACCCGCAGATACTAAAGAAGAAGTAATAGAAGATTTGAATGCCGCGAAGAAAGCCACAGATAAAGAAGAACCAAATAAACAACGAGCATTGGAGCGTTTAACAAGTGTGGCAACAACGATTGAAAAAACCACTAAGACTGTAGATGCTAGTCGGCAACTTTGGACAACAGCCAAGCCGATTTTTGTGAAACTTTTAGGTTGGTTAGGCGCTGCTGGGTTGAACTTGTTGGGATAATCCAAGAAAAAGATCCCCGACTTCTTTAAGAAGTCGGGGATCTGAAACTCTCACCAAAAGGAAAATAAATCTATGGCATTAATAGACGATTTAATTAATAGTTACTTTTACACAAATTTACGGGATACTTTTGCAAAAGTTGGACTGGAATCTGCAAAAATAAATGATCTAAGTTGGCAAAATTTAAAAGAAGTTACTCTGGCACAATGGCTACTGGAATCTGGTAGAGGTACAAGTCAACTGGCTATCCAAGCTAATAACTTTGCTGGATTGAAATGGCGATTTCCCGATATGTCAGGCTTTGCTGAACCTTTAAAAATCAAGGTTCCTTCTGAAGCACAACCAGTAGAATTTTGTAGCTTTTTAGATGTGAATGCTTTTATTTTGGGTTATTGGAAGTTCTTAACTCGTTCTCCCTATAAAGGTTTAGAAGCATATACCAACACACCAGAAGATTTTCTGGGTTTTCTCCGAGAAAGAGGCTATGCCGCAGATCCAAATTATGTTACTAAGATTTTAAATTTGCTGCCAGAAGCTCAAAAATTATTGGCTGATGTCGCCCAAATTGTGATTGTTCCTACTTTACCGACACAGCTTGAGTTAATCAGCGCTCCTCAAGAGGTGGAAGTGGGACAGAGTTTGAGAATTGAAGGTGTAGCGAAACCAGCCGACGCGGGAAGATTTTTGGCTGTGATTATCGATGAGCGATTCCCAGCCGGGGGTATTAGAATCAATCAGGATGGTAAATGGCAACTGAATTTTGTGTTTTTCCAAGCAGGCGATCGCCAAATGCGGATTACAATTGATGATCAAATCGTAGATATCCCAATTAAGGTTGTTCCTATGACTCCAAATTTTACTAAGCTAACCATGTCCATCTGAGTCTTGAAAAAAATATATCCCCAAAATAATTAACCCGCTTAAGCAGGTTAAATTTGGACTCTTATGGGGTTAATACTTAGCACTTTGGTATAAATCGAGCTAGCACGAAAGCATTAGCAGTTTTACAACTTCTGTCCCGCAACAATCGATCGCACTTCGCCATTGCGACGAATGATCGCTTCACCGTTGGCTACATCTACTAAAGTCCAGCCACTCGCACCGATGCTTTCTCCCATATTAATCCGGCGAGTTACCCCTTCAAATTCAAATAAAGCAGCAGATTTATCCCCTAACTCTAGTAGTCCCGCTAAGGTATGGGTAACAGTTATTGCCGGGGACGTTTGTAAATATGCTTGCTGTGGGGCTTCTGGCGGTGATGGTGGCCGCACGTTAAGTGGAGCGCTCTGCACGGGTACAGGTTTGAGTTCTGGGCGCACAGCCGCTACCACATTGCCATTCCCCGCCTTGGCTGGTTGCACAGCTTTCATCTCTGTCTTGACAGCCTGCGGTTGAGGCTTCGGAGAATTAGTTGCTACCTGTGGTTGAGGTAAGGGAGCTACGGGAGTTGGTGGTGGTGCATAGCGCATTGGTGACGGCGCTTGATAAACAGGAATGTAAATCCGCTCGACAACACCTGTAGAACGGTTAATAACTGGTTGTGTATTGTTAGCGGCTAGAGGTGGTGCTAAATCACCAGCCACAGATGAAGAGTTAGAAACTCCCCGATTGGCGATTTCGGGAACAGCAGATGTGCGATTACTGGTTTTTTCTTGCTTGTCGATAATCGCCAGCGCTCCCAGCATATAGTTAACCAATTCTCCCTGAACATCTACTTTGGTAGATAACTGCGTCTGGGGTAGATAGATATCTGGTTGAGTCAATCTGGAAGTGATCAGAGTCAGCAATCCAGACTGCACTATATATATTGTGCCTGCGATCGCTGCACCGGCAATCAGCAGTTGTCCCAGATTCAGCCGAGTTTTCTGGTGCTTAGTAATTGCCCCAGGTGGATTAACTACAACTGTACCAACTTCCTGATTCCTCAGTTGATAATCTGTATTTTCACTGCGAGTCAGGGTGTGTGATAAAACAATCTGCGGCACATTAATTGTTTGCAGATGCTCATATGTTGAAACCTCTGGTGTGGCCGATTCACCCCCAAGATCAAACCAATCGTCTGTGGAAGTTTGTTCTATAGAACGTGGTGTCACACTGCCATGCCTTAAAGTCTGGTCAGGCAGATTCCCACTAACATCCAAAATTTCGTCAATATCGGCAAAAAGTTCTTCCATCAAGCCATCAGCATAAAATTCTATCGCCGACGGCTCGTTGGTGATTAACTCTTCTGATGGTTCTGGGATAATGAGATGAGTTCTGGCTGCTTGTAACATAAGGCATTTTGGGTTGTGGCTGCCAGGAAGGGGCAACGCCGCCCCTATTCCCTGGTAATCAAGATTTTTGTAGAAGCTTCCAAGCCCTCGTCAAAATGAGACGAACTGATTGCTTGGTAATATAAAATTAAGCATTAATCCGGAAACTGCTGATGATGCCATTACTTAATTAATGTCATCTATCATACTACTTCCTTCACTTCTACTATACTCAACCTTCATGAACTTTAACTTAAGCTAATGCCGGAAATTCTGACTGGCTCTTAGTTTTACGCAATTCTAAATATATTAACAAAGCGTTAATATCTGCCGGATTTACGCCGCCAGTGCGTGCTGCTTGACCAAGAGTCAGGGGTTTTACCTTCGTGAGTTTTTCCCGTGCTTCTTTAGAAAGGGTATCAATTGTGGTGTAATCCAAGTCCGCAGGTAGCTGGCGGTGCGCTTGACGAGCAATTTGTTCAATCTGATTTTGTTGTCTAGCGAGATACCCAGAATACTTGATGTCAATTTCTGCGCCTTCTTTTTCCGCTGGCTTGAGGTTGGGGTTTCCCAGTCCGTAGCTATCCAGGTCAACATAATGAAATCCCGGACGGCGCAGCAATTCTGCTAGAGTAATTGAACCTTTGATTGTTTGTTGGGATACAGAAGCGATCGCCTGACCTACTTCATCATGTTCTTTGATTCTCGTGGCAGATAGGCGTTGTTTTTCCTCAGTAATCTGTGCTTGTTTTGAGGTAAACAAATTCCATCGCCGGTCATCAATTAAGCCGATTTCTCTTCCCAGAGGAGTCATCCGTTGGTCAGCATTATCAGAACGCAGCAGTAACCTATATTCAGACCGGCTGGTCAGCATTCGATAAGGTTCCCGTAAATCTTTGGTACACAAATCATCAACCAGCGTGCCAATATAACTGTGTTCACGGGGGAAAACAATCATCTCTTCACCACGAACCAACCGCGCCGCATTAATTCCCGCCACAATTCCCTGCGCTGCGGCTTCTTCATAGCCAGTTGTGCCGTTAATTTGTCCAGCACAGAATAAACCAGAAATTTTCTTCGTCATCAGCGTGGGATAACACTGAGTGGCTGGTAAATAGTCATATTCCACAGCATAGGCTGGACGCAGCATACTACATTTTTCTAAACCGGGGAGACTGCGTAGCATTTGCAATTGCAAATTTTCCGGCAACCCTGTAGAAAATCCTTGGATATATAATTCCGGAATATCTCGTCCTTCTGGTTCAATAAATATTTGGTGGCTTTCTTTATCAGCAAAGCGAACAATTTTATCTTCAATGCTGGGACAATAGCGGGGTCCTTTCGCCTCCACCCAACCACCATAAACTGGTGATAAATGTAAATTTTCCCGAATCAGACGATGAGTTTCCGCAGTGGTGCGGGTGATGTAGCAAGGAATTTGTTCCTTTTCTACCCAGACCTCCGGGTCAAAGCTAAACCAGCGGACTTCTTCATCTCCTGGCTGGATAATCATTTTGCTGTAATCAACAGACCGCTTATCTACCCGTGCTGGCGTACCGGTTTTGAGTCTTCCGGTTTCAAAGCCCAAGCGATTTAAAGTTTGTGTCAAACCTTCAGCCGCAAATTCCCCAGCCCGTCCGGCTGGCATAGATTTGTTACCTACCCAAATTTTGCCACCCAAAAAGGTGCCAGTTGTCAAAATTACCGCTTGACAGCCAAAAGCCACACCAAAGTAAGTCTCAACACCAATCACTTGATCATTAGCATCCAGCACCAAGTCTGTGGCCATGGCTTCGCGAATGGTCAAATTTTCTTGGTTTTCCACAATCGTTTTCATGACTGCGGCATATTCGCGCTTATCACTTTGGGCGCGTAATGCCCACACCGCAGGCCCTCGTGAAGAGTTGAGGATGCGCTTTTGCAGGTAAGTCCGGTCTGCAACTTTGCCAATTTCCCCACCCAGTGCATCCACTTCATGAGTCAACTGAGATTTAGCCGGGCCACCCACTGCGGGATTACAGGGTTGCCAAGCGATTTTATCTAAGTTGAGTGTCAGTAGCAGAGTCCGGCAGCCGAGACGGGCAGCAGCAAGGGCAGCTTCGCAACCGGAGTGACCTGCACCGACGACAATGACATCAAAAGCGTCTTGAAATTCAACGGAATTGTGCATGGTCATACTTACAAGACAAGCAAGTTTAGAGTTATTAATTATTTTAACCGATTCACTGGTTTAATTATTGGACATAAGTGATAAAAATTACCAGATTTTACCCAACCGCACATTTATGTTCATAGACTTTAGTTTTACTAAACTACCTTCAGAGAGATACTGCCACGACTCACTTTCGGCATAAGATAATAATCACTAGAATACAATAGTCACTTATTAAATTTCTGGAGTTCTGTTTGTGGGCTTATTTGATGATTTAAGTAAATTTCTAGAAAATCGTTTAGAAGAATTTTTGCGTAACAATCCACATTTGGAGTTAGAAGCACTGTTAGAACAGCTGCGGCAGCAAGAGGAAGATACTTTAAAGTTGATTGCAGAGTTAAAATTACAGGAAAAGCGATCGCAAGACGAAATTCTCTCCACCGCCCAAGAAATTCAGCTTTGGCATATCCGAGTGGAAAAGGCCAAAAATGCTGGTAGACAGGATTTAGCCGCCGCCGCACAGGATAGAGAAGCCGCCCTATTGCGGGAAGGAAACAAGCGCTGGGGACAAATGCAGGGGTTAAAAGAACGCATAGCCCAATCTCAAGAACTACTACGGAAAATTCAAGTGCGGCGACAGGAAGTGCAAACCAAAGCCACAGAAGCCCAAACAGCCCGCACTCAAGCTCAAACTCAGCAGCGCATCGAAACAGAAGGCTGGTGGAATCCCACCAGCAGTTACACCAGTGGATTGGACGATTTAGAAGAAAAATTTCGCCGTTGGGAAACTCAAGATGAGTTGGAACAAATGAAGCGTAATTTGGGGAAATGATCTGGTTTCAGTTATCAGTGAACATTAATCGGTTCACTGATGCTCTCTGGGAAAATAGTATTGAATTATATTTATTGACATGAGAATCCAGAATGTGAATTCTGGAAATTTTATTTAATTTGTGAACTAAGAGGATGTTTACTGGTAGCTTTGATATAAGCAGACTTTAATACCTTCTTACTGTTTGTCTATTCGCTATTTTTTGTGATTGCCGCAGTATTTGCCAAAGGTTACAAATGAGTACTGAGGCATGGAAACTAGTATATTTTTAGATGTTTTAGCTAGCTTGCAAAAGTTGTTCGTCGGTTATATTCCAGCTGCTGTTTTAGGTAGTGTTGTGGGATATTTAATAGGTATAAATGCCCCAATTCATCAAATATTCAAGCGGTTATTTCAAATACCCCATAGTATCCCTCCTATAGCTTTGCTACCGATTGCGCTCGTAGTCTTTGGCGATAACAGTGAACCAGCCACCGTGGTCATCGTTTTTCTTGGTACTCTCTGGTCTATGATTATTAATACTGCCATAGGTATGCAACATTTTCGTAGACAGAAAAATAATTTTCGCGTAGCTATATTTCATCTATTTCATGCTTTGAAAGTTGGCATTTGGATAGCATGGTTTACAGTAATCGCGACTGAAATGTTGATTGGACCAAAAGGGCTGGGATTTCTCATTTGGAATGCTTATAAAACTGGCAACGCTAATGACATCATTGAGGCGGGACTGTACATTGGTATTATTGGCTTGTTACTCGATCAGTTGCTAGATTTTACCGGAAATCTACTGTCGCAGATTGTTTCCGATGGCAAAAAACCTTCTTAAACTTTTGGTAGATATTATCTAGCATTGGGGATAGCACTGCGCCAATTACAGCGATTTTCAGCTAATTGAACCACATCTTGATATCTCACGCCACTATTTTCTGGTAAATTTCCATAAGATAAGACTCAGCAAGCACCCTAGCAAAAAGCCTATGACAACTGCCACAGGAGCAAAGACGACAAACATTAAATCTGCCTGATTCCCTTGAGGAAATCGACCCCACGCAACAATGCTGAAGAATCCAATTATTCCTCCTGCTACAGTGCTTCCTGTCATCCAAAGCATAATCCGACTAGTATTGAGATGAGATGCTGCAAGCAGTTCCACCAATCCCAGAACTGATCCTAAACATATTCCGAAAATTGCTCCGTAAGCTACAGTGTTATTTAGCTGACTGTATTTAATCATTGCAGCCCCAATCAGACTTAGGGTAATTCCTAAAATTAACCAGACAATTAGTGCTACTAAAGCCAGAGCTTGTTTTCGTTGCATTAGCTTGCTCATCAAGATTGATTAAATCAAAATTACATCCTTCATCTGGCTCATTTCTCCTAGAGTTCAAGTGGCTCCGGATGAAGAAAAAAAGTGGCTCTGGACATCACAGAACCACTCAAGTTGATAAAAATTAGTTTTCTAACCTAGCGCACTGCTCCATGAGTAGAAACCGTATCAATGGGTTTCATGAGGTACAAACGCAGGAACTGCCAAGCATGAGAGAGATAAATTGGCGCTTTTTGGAAGAATTGGAAGAATTTAGGAGTTTGAGAATTGGCGATCGCAGCCAATTTTTCGTTATTCTGAATACACACATCCAAACGCTGATAAAATTCGGGATTTTCTACATCCAGCATCAGCGGAAAGACTCGACCCGCATTTTCGTTGGTCTTTTTAATGACGTGGATGTCGTATTCTCGTGCATCTAATCCCAGGGAAGCATAAAAATCTTTACGCTGGATGTCATTGAGATACATTGTCCCAAACACTGACAGCAGGAAGAAGCGACTCCAAAGTTTTGCCTTCCAATCATTCAACATTTGTGGCTGGGATCTCATCATCGCGTCAAAGAAATCTCCATGACGGTTTTCATCCTGACACCAGTTTTCAAAGAACCGGAAAATTGGGTAAATTCTATCTTCAGGATGTGCTTCTAAATGACGATAAATGGTGATGTAGCGCCAATAACCAATTTTTTCTGAAAGATAAGTCGCGTAGAATATGAATTTTGGCTTAAAGAAGGTATAGGAGCGACTCTTGGTCAAAAAGCCTAAATCTAGCGACAGATTGAAGTCTGACATCGCTTTGTTCAAAAAGCCTGCATGACGAGCTTCATCTCGTGACATCAGGTTGAAGCACTCAGCTAATACTGGGCTTTTTCCCTTCAAACGGCGGCCGAGTTCTTTATACAGCAAAAATCCCGAAAACTCTGCCGTGCAAGAACGTTCGAGAAATTCTACAAACAATTGGCGAGTTTCTCCGTCAATGTGATCCCAGGATTGCTCAAACTCGGTATCTCGAACGAAGTGATGGCGGTTATAGTCAACACGGAACTCTTCGAGGATGGCTTGTAACTCGTCTTCGTTGACGGAGATGTCCATCCGTTCCATTTCATCAAAATCGGTGGTGTAAAACCTGGGTGTTAACAGGGTTTCTTTGGCCGGGGTTTTCACTCCTGGCCGCATTTCTTCAAAGCCTGGTTTTTTGAGGGAATCTACCATGTCTTAATTGCTCTTTTGTCTTTATTATCTTGAGTACACCAGAAAGCTCATCCCAATTCGTAATTCAGAAAGTCAGACTGCATCAGGGTTTCCCCATGATTGTATCTGTGGCATCCTGTTTCCCAATTAATCTTTGGGGTAATGCTCTCACAAGGCGCAGGAGACGAGAATAATTGATTTGTATAAAACTCAGTCTACCAAGATGCAGCCTAGAATTTAGTATAGAAAAAGTTAAGAGTTGCAACAATATCTCAACGCTGAAGGAACCCAGATTGAACCTCGCATGACTAGAAGTCACGCGATTCCTGCTTCAAAGATCTCTGCCTGAAATAATTCAGGACTTACAAGTTCTCCACAGGCGTTTTTTATAACCTCCGGCGTACCGACGGCGGTTAGTAATCTCAAACCCTCACTTAATATATTAAGCGCTGCATTTTTATCCCTTAAGTTGTAATTATTGCAACTAGGACAAGACCATTCACGCAACTTTAAATCTTTAACTAATGGGTTGATAAAACCACAATGGTTGCAAGTCTGGGATGAGGGATAAAACGTGTCAACTTTTTGGACAACTCTGTCATGCCACAAAGCTTTGTATTCCAACATGGTAATGAATTTAGACCAACTAGCATCTGAAATACTCAATGCTAATTTATGGTTCTTGACCATGTTAGCAACTCGCAAATCTTCAATACAGATAATGCTGTTTTCTTTGATTAAGCGGGTTGACAACTTGTGCAAAAAGTCATCTCTCAAATTGGTAATCCGTTCGTAGGTACGAGCCAGCTTGACTTTCGCTTTGACTCGATTACTACTACCTTTTACAGTGCGAGATAATTTCTTGTGTGCTTTACGTAATTTCCTTTTTTGAGTCCGGTAATATTTGGGATTGTCTACAACTTCACTGTTACTAGTAACAAGATAAGACTTTACTCCCAAATCTAACCCGATATTTTGTGTTACTTGGGGATATTTCTCTATCTCGGTTTCACACAGGATACTGGCAATATATTTACCAGAAGCAGTCCGGTTTATCGTAACGTTTACAAGCTTCCCAGCAATATCTTGTGACTTGTGAAACTTGACCCATCCTAGCTTAGGAAGCTTTAAACGATTCTGTATTATCTGTATGTTGCCGTTGGTAAGATTCGTTTTGTAAGATTGCTTGCAGCCATTTTTTTTCTTAAACTTAGGGAATCCGACACCTTTCTTGTTCTTAGACTTTTTCAAGTCAGCAAAAAAGTTTTTGTATGCTGCTTCTAAATTCTTGAGTGAATTCTGTAAGGCAAATTTATCTACTTCTTTTAACCATTCAATCTCTTTTTTGAATAGAGTTAACTGCTGACTACAAGCATTGTAGTTTAAAGTTTTTTGCTCAGTCGTGTATAGCTCCTGCTTCAATGCTAAAAAGTGGTTATACACAAACCTAGCACAACCGATTGTCTTATTAATTAAGACTTGTTGGTTGTGGTTAGGAATAAGTGTTACTTTAAACGCTTTTTGCATTCTGAGTTTTGATATACCGCCGAAACAATTTTATCATATTCCATATCAGAATATGGTAAATATAGGAATAGGTCACGCCTAACTCATGACTAGAAGTCACGAGTGTGCGGCTTGCAGAAATCAAGAATTGCTAGTCAGAGGGTGTCACTCTAAATCAACAAGCGATCGCTTCTCAAGTCTACCAACCAACTGATAACGACCCCATTACTGGAGCCGTTACCTACTACTTCGATGAACTTAACTAATTTCTACCTAGCCACTTCTGACCGTTCAAACGCTGGACTATACCAAATACTAAAAGGTCTAGTGTAATCTTGCGCTCATCAATTAAGAATGACTCAAGTGTGCTAGGTTTTTTCCCTTCGTTGCAAGAAAATCCCTTTTTCCCGGTAATACTTTCCTCTGGGAAATACACGTTAAACTGACGTTGACCATTTTGCCAACTGCCAACAACTTGCCAGCATTCTTCGGCTGACTGAAACCCCGATACGGGAAGTTTCTGTTTCGCAAAAGCCAGCTGCAAATCTTCTACACCTTCCTGGGCGATCGCTTTTTGCAAAGTTGGCAAGTAGTGTTGCTCCATAAACTCTACAAAGGGCTTATCTTCCACCGCTGGAGGTTTTTCCTTTTTTGCGGCTTTGGCTGCGGCAGGGGGCTTTTCTGCCTTGGGTGGTGCTGTTTTTGTCGTAGCGGCGTTGGGGTTAACTTCTGGGTTCGCTGCTTTGGGGTCTGGCGCGTTGGCAGTAGGGATATCTGTTGCTACTGGTTCGTCAGTGCTGGGAACATTTACTTCAGCGACAGTGGGAGCCTGTTTGTCAACAGTGCTGGGAGCCACTTCTCCCGCTTGATTGTGATTTTTTTCTTCTGCCATTGCTCAGGTCAATCCTTTGTCTAGCTTCGGGAGCGATTTTATCTTCATTTTGACATAGGAGAGCTTGGCGATCGCTGTAAACTATAAAGTGTAACTAAAACTTCCATGCCATGAAGCTTTTGCAAGACTACACCACTGTGATTCGTCCTGATGACAATGGCACATTTGTGGCTTATGTCCCAGCGATTGTTGGTTGTCACGCTTGGGGAGAAACACCAAATGAAGCTCGTGTCGAACTCGTTTATGTGTTTGACATGATTCAGGAAGAATACAAAGAACAATGCGATCGCACCCCTAAATCAAAGAGTGCAATCGTTTGAATCTCAAGTCAAAACTGCTTCGGGCTACGAAACCCGTGTTCTGTATCAACCACCAGCCACAGCTGGGACAATACTTACTTCATCACCATCTTTGAGTGGTGTCTCTATCCCATCTAAAAAGCGGATATCTTCACTATTCACATAGAAATTTAAAAATCGCCGCGCCTGTCCTTTTTCGTCACATAACCGGGCTTTAATACCAGGGCAGTTTTGCTCTAGAGAATCGAACAGTTCAGAAACATTACTACCACTACAGGTCAGGGTAGCTTGGTTATTTGTGAATTTTTGCAGGGCAGTGGGAACTAAAACTTTAACAGCCATAGAAGTAGAAATTTAAGAGTGAAAGGGGAGAGTTAAGAGTCAAGTTAGCAGTTGAAAGTTAGGAAGAAAACTCTTAACTCACAACTCGTAACTAAACGAGGACTTGTTGCCATTCCAAGCGGTCAAGTGTGCGAGAGCGCTCTAAGGCACGTTCAAAACTATCTAGTTTAGCATCAATTGTCAAAGGTTCGCCGACGTAGCCTTGGACTGCTTCTTGAGTTTTCAAACCATTACCAGTGATGTAAACTACTGTAGTTTCATCTGGGTCAATCTTGCCGGCTTCGACTAATTTTTTCAGCACAGCAATGGTTGTACCACCTGCTGTTTCTGTGAAAATGCCTTCGGTTTCTGCTAGTAGCTTGATGCCTTCAATAATTTCGGCATCATTGACTGATTCAATATTACCGCCAGTTTTCTTAGCCAGTTCAACAGCATAAATACCATCTGCGGGATTACCAATGGCTAGTGATTTAGCAATTGTATTCGGTTTCACTGGTTTAATAAAGTCGCGCCCTTCTTTAAATGCTTGGGCGATGGGTGAACAACCTTCGGGTTGAGCGCCACTGAAGCGGACATCTTTAGCTTCTACTAAACCGACTTCCACAAATTCTTGGAAACCTTTATAAATTTTGGTGAATAGTGAACCAGAGGCCAGGGGAGCAACTACATGATCTGGTAGTTCCCAACCGAGTTGTTCTGCAACTTCAAAACCTAAAGTTTTAGAACCTTCAGAATAATAAGGGCGCAAATTAATATTGACAAAACCCCAGCCGTGTGTATTTGCAACTTCCGAGCAGAGACGATTTACCTGGTCGTAGTTGCCCTTGACTGCCATCAGCGTGGGACTGTAGATTAAGCTACCCAGGATTTTACCAGCTTCTAAGTCTGCGGGGATGAATACACAACAATCTAAACCAGCATGAGCTGCGATCGCAGCTGTAGAATTAGCCAAGTTACCAGTGCTAGCACAGGAAACGGTAGTGAAACCCAACTCACGCGCTCGGCTGAGAGCCACTGACACCACCCGATCCTTAAAGCTCAAGGTGGGCATATTCACAGCATCATTTTTAATATAAAGCTTATTTAAACCCAGGCGACGAGCCAGGCGGTGGGAACGGACCAGGGGAGTCATTCCTGTTCCCACATCAATTACATTGTCAGTTGCAACGGGCAAAAAGGGACGGTAGCGCCAAATTGAATTTGGACCGGCGGCAATTTTTTCACGAGTGATCGTCAGACGTAACTCACTGAAATCATACTTGACTTCCAATGGACCAAAGCATAACTCACAGACATGACTGGCTTTAAGTTCGTATTCCGCACCACATTCTTTACACTTTAAAGCTTTTAAAGTCGAAGTTGTTGATTGGGTATCTTTGGTGATTGCTTGAGTCATAAATGAAGCCTTCCCTGTTTTGTCGCTCAACTGTCGCCTGATACTAACACGAGTCAAAATACCCGTCAAACATACCCGACTATTTTTATCGGGTATTGCTGTGTAATTCATCTCACATTCAGGTTTAACAGTGACTCAATCCCTGAGACAGAGGAGTAAATTAGGTATCACACACCATTCGTCAGAGGAGAAGCGACTTCTGAGTTCTTAGGATGGACTGGAGAAGATGAAAGGATTGGAAAAACAGGCAACTCAAAGCATAGAGACAGGAGCGATCGCTATGACAATGACAGGACTGGATATTTTTGATACGACAGTTCAGACGACAATTCCTTGGGTAAATGACTTGTGTAATAAGCTGGGCTGGGAAAGTAAGCATCAAGTATTTCAGGCATTACGCGCCACATTACACGCCTTGCGCGATCGCCTGACGGTAGCAGAAGCGGCACATTTAGGAGCGCAGTTACCCATTCTCTTAGGAGGGTTTTATTACGAAAACTGGCGACCTGGCGCAACTCCCACTAAAGAAAGGAATAAAGAAGCATTTTTACAGCATATTCGTGATTATTTTCGCAACATTGACCCCGAAGTTGATGCCGAGCGGGTAGTGCGTGCGGTATTCCAACTACTGGCGGAACGGGTTACCAGAGGAGAAATTGATGATGTGATTAATATGTTACCGCCGGCGTTGCGAGAACTCTGGCCTGAAGAAGTCCGAGCTTAAACTTCTGATTTCTGCTGACGTTCGGATACCAGTTTTAATTCTTCTTGGTGCTGCCAAGCCCATGCTGCCAACCCAGCAATTGGTTCAATCAATTTTTCCCCAAAGGGCGTGAGGTCATATTCCACCTTGGGCGGCACAATCGGGTATACGGTGCGATTAACAACACCAGCTGACTCCAACCTTCTCAGGGTTTGTGTCAGCATTTTTTTGGATATCTTAGGAATTTGACGTTGAAACTCAGTATATCGCTTAGTACCAGAAGATAGGAGATACAGTACTGGCGGTGTCCATTTATCTCCGACTAAATCGAGCATTTGCCGCACAGGGCAGTCTGCGCTTAAGAGTATTTGCCGATTGTTAGGAACCATGAGGTAACTATATCACCTGGAAGTTCCTTCTTGTAAAGAAGAATCCAAATCAGGCACACTGCTGTAGTTACTGAAAATGGAGCGATTTGGATGAAACCGTTAGAAAACAAAGTTGCCCTGGTGACTGGTGGTACTTCTGGCATTGGGCGTACTACTGCGATCGCTTTAGCTCATGCTGGTGCCAAAGTTGTGGTAGTCGGACGGAGGGAAGAAGAAGGTAGTGAAACCGTCAACTTAATTCACCAGGTGGGAAGTGAAGGTTTATTTGTGAAAGCCGATGTCTCTCAAGAAGCAGACATAGCAGCAACCATTGCCGCCGTTGTCAATAAGTTTGGTAGGCTGGATATCGCCTTTAATAATGCCGGGTTGCTGGGTGAAAATGCCTTGCTGGCAGAGCAAACAGAGCAAACTTATGACCGAGTTTTTGGAGTCAATGTCAAGGGAGTTTTTCTCTGTATGAAGCACGAAATTTCCCAGATGTTAGCTCAAGGCAATGGAGGCGCAATTGTCAACACATCTTCCATCAATGGTTTTCGTCCTTTAGCACCCGGCTTATCGATTTACGATGCCTCTAAAACTGCTGTAGTGATGCTGACAAAAGCCGCCGCACTAGAATATGCTTCCCAAAAAATTCGGATAAATGCGATCGCACCAGGGCCAATTGAAACTGAAATGCTCAGTCAAGCAACTGGCGGTAATACCAAAGCTTTTGAAAATTTTGTTCCCGCCGGACGTTTGGGTAAACCAGAGGACATTGCTAATGCTGTGATCTGGTTGTGTTCTGATGCTACCGATTTTGTCAACGGACATACCCTAGCTGTGGATGGTGGGGTACTAGCGGCGTAATCACGGCTTGACTTTCTCAATGTGGGTTGTCGAACAAAAAATTAATCCGGGAGCAATCATGAATCAACTAGAAAACAAAGTTGCATTAATTATTGGTGGTGCAGGCAATGTGGGAGAAGGCATTGTGAGGGCATTTCTCAAAGCAGGAGCCATAGTAGCTGTACCGTCGCGCCAAGCCGAAAAACTAGAAGAACTACGCACTTATTTAGGTAAACTGGCTGATGGCGATCGCTTTATTCCCATTGTCGGAGAAATTGGACAAATTGATAGTGCCGAGAGCATTCGCGACCAACTCCTCAAACAATTTGGACAGATTGATGCTGTAGTTGCTTCCCTTGGTGGTTGGTGGTTTGGCAACAAACCCATCACTGAAGTCTCAATCACAGAATGGCAACAATATTTAGATAGTAATTTAACCAGTCACTTCATCGCCGCCCGAACATTTCTGCCTATGCTTCAAGGACATCAGGGAGCTAGCTACACCTTCATTGGAGGAGCCGCAGCCGAAGTCCCGATTCCCAATGTCAGCCCTGTGAGCATTCCTGCGGCTGGACAGCTGATGCTAGCTCAGGTATTGATGGAGGAAAACAAAGGTCAAGCTGTGCGGATTAACGAAGTTATTGTTCATAGCTGGGTAGCGACTCGCACCAGCAAAGAGCGCAGTCAACCTACCTGGATTAGTGCTGATGATATTGGCGAATTTACAGCTTGGCTGGCTTCTGACGCAGCATCTATGGTGAATAGTAGTCTTCTACGCTTGTATGAAAAGCCTGCGACTTAGGCTGAATACTTATGTCTAAGTTATACCATTTCTGTGTAAAGCTGCGCTGAATTTCTTCCTTTCTTTTTTTCTTTCTTTGTGTCCTTTGCGCCCTTCTCCCAAAGGGAGAGGCTAGCGCCAATGTGGTTCGTTCCTCCTATAATTCAGCGCATCCTCATACAGAATTGGTCTTAGTAAAAAAAAGCGGTTGGCATATTGAACCAACTGCTTTTTAATGTCGCTAAAATTATGGATAAATTTTCTCCACTTACCCCTTGCTGTCATGACTACAGTTAGCGAATATTTATTCCATCGATTAGAAAGCTTAGGTGTCCAACATATCTTTGGTGTACCCGGAGACTATGTACTAGATTTAATGGATGTCTTGAATCAAACTCCCATTAATTTAATTTGTAATTGTAATGAATTGAATGCTGGCTATGCCGCAGATGCTTATGCACGGGTAAAAGGTTTAGGTGCAGTTTGTGTTACCTACGGTGTTGGTGCTTTTAGCTTAGTTAATGCCGTGGTTGGTGCTTATGCGGAACGAGTTCCCCTGGTAGTAATTAGTGGTGCGCCTAACAGTTCTGTGAGAAAAAGTAACTTGCTGCTGCACCACACCACAGGAGACTATAACCTCCAGCTTTCTATTATGGAAAAAATCACAGTTGCTGCCGTCAACCTGACGAAAGCCAGTCAAGCAGCGAGTCAAATTGATCAAACTCTGGCGGCTTGTCTTCATTACAAACGACCTGTTTATATTGAAATTCCCTTAGATTTAGTTCATCAACCTTGCACTCTGCCTGAAACTCAATTACCTTCGCCATTCAAATTAACAAATCCCGAAACATTACCAGAAGCCTTAGAAGAAGCCGTAGAAGAGGCAGTTGACTTATTAGAAAAAGCACAGCGTCCCGTCATTTTAGCCGGGGTTGAATTTAATCGGTTTCGTTTAGAAAATAAACTGCTGCAACTTTTAGAAACTACTGGTTATCCCCTAGCTACAACTATGCTGGGTAAATCTTGTATTTCCGAGATGCACCCGCAATTTATTGGTAACTATGTAGGGGCTTTGAGTCGAGATGATGTCAGTCAACGTATCGAAACGGCTGACTGTGTATTGTGTCTGGGAGCGATTATGTCTGATATGAATTTGGGAGTATATACTGCTAACCTGGATGAGCGCAAGTTAATTAATGCCAATTCAGAGAAAGTCAAAATTAAACATCATTTTTATCAACCTGTTTATTTAGGAGATTTCATTGATGGTTTAATTGCCAAGCTTCAGAAAAAAGACGCTGCAACTTTGGAAATTACGCCAGCTTCAGATGTACTTTTCAAAACTTTTATTGCCCAACCTGAAAACAAACTGACAAATCGGCGTTTTTATGAACGCATGAACCATTTTCTAGAAGATGGTTTTATTGTAATTGCTGATACGGGAGATGCAATTATCTCGACAATGGATTTATTAATGCCTCAAGAAACAGATTTTATTGGACAAGCCTTTTATTTATCCATTGGTTATTCGATTCCCGCCTGTTTGGGTGCAGCTATGGCAGACCCCCATCGCCGCCCGATGGTTTTTGTGGGAGATGGAGCTTTTCAAATGACTGCTCAAGAATTATCCACGATTATTAGATATCAAATCAACCCGATTATTTTCCTGATTAATAATGATGGTTATACCATTGAGCGCGTAATTCAAGATGGCCCTTATAATGATATCCAACCTTGGAAATATCACCAAATGCCGCAAATTTTCGGCGAAAGTTGGAGTTGTGAAGTGGCCACAGAAGGCGAATTAGAAGCAGCTTTATCCCAAGCTAAAGCCAATACTAACTGTGTTTCTTTTATTGAAATTCACCTTGATAGGTTTGATTGTTCTCAAGGTTTAACTCGTCTAGGTAAAGCTGTAAGTAAAAAGGCTTAGATTATACCAATAAACCAAACGAGAAACTCAGATGCAGTTGGACTTTCTTAATTACGAATTACGAATTACGAATTACGAATTACGAATTACGAATTACGAATTACGAATTACGAATTACGAATTACGAATTACGAATTACGAATTACGAATTACGAATTACGAATTACGAATTACGA
>NZ_CAWQOY010000122.1:0-43380 GCF_963896525.1 Nodularia sp. LEGE 04288 | reverse complement strand
ACCCAATCCACCACCACCCACCACCAGATATATCTATGTCAAAAATCAGAATCAAATTAGAGGAAATTATTCTTCATTTACAAATTTGGCGATGGGCTGCAATGCACAGCCCTATGATCCGGTGTTTTCCCTCTAACTCTTATGAGCCAGCCTTCTCTAGCCTATTTATCTGTCTAAACTCGGTCTTTCGTTTCAACATCATCAAGTGGGACGACCGGGTGTTTTTCCAACTGGAAGTATGCAAGCCACGGATTTTTTACAATATCCCCTACCAGATAGTGCATGGTTTCTCCGAGGCAACAGGCATCTCAGTAGCCGATATTGACGGCATTCCTTTTTAGCGACACCAACCAAAAATAATTAAAATCAGGGCAAAGGTATAATATGGTTACACGCAAAAAAAATGGGGAAGCGACAACTTCACCCACAGAAACAATTAAAACTTGTACTACTATTGTAGCAGAAGAAACGCCTCAAGTCCAACTGCCACAAGAGTTAGAAGAGATTTCACCCCCAGTTTTCGAGAATAAATTTACTAGCCTTGAAGACTTTAAATTATTCGTCAAAGACGTATTTATTAACAAAAGTGGCATCGCTCCAGAACTTTACGCTACATCTGTAGAGTTTCACCAGGAAATTGAGTGGGGCTATGGCATGGATGCCGAAACGCCCATTCATGATGAACTGGGATGGTACTTCGCCAGGTTTACCCACCAAGTCAAGCCAACCATATACGCCGCCTTCCTGCGAAATGAAGACGGTAGCCTGTGGCAAGCAATTGTAAATTTACCCGACGCGGATAGGCAGCGACCCTACCGATATCTAGCCCCAAAGCGAAACGGTGATAGAGCATTTCTCCCCCCAGTGCCTACAAGCATTAGAAAAAAGATTGCATCTCGATATGGTGTAGACGTGCCAATGGACGGCAGTTTCTGGGATTGGCTAGCAGCTGCTAAGATTCCCCGAATTGTTACCGAGGGCGGGAAGAAAAGTTTGGCGGCCTTATCACAGGGATATTGCGCGATCGCACTTTATGGATGTCGCTGCGGCGCTGGCAAGTCCAAAGATGACGACGGCATTGATTTAGAACCGCGACTAACTTCAGACCTGGAACGACTGGCCCTAGAAAATTCTATTTGGCTCCTGGGGATGGATCGCGATGATTCCCACAAAGCTAAAATTTCAGTCAGCAAGGGTAAGAAGCGCTTAACTGAAGCATTGAAAACTGTTTGTAATCCCTACCTGGAAGATATTGTATGGAGGACAGAACAGGGTAAGGGGATTGACGACTTGATTGTAAATTCCGGATCAGGTGCTTTTGACCGGGCTTACTCAGATGCGATCGCCCGACTTGAAAAGAAATTCAAACCGGGGACACCTGGACAATATGACGAACCAGAAAAGCAGAAGAACCCACCACCAGACCAGCAAGCCAAGAGAATAGCTGAGGATTACCGACAGCTGATCGCTTTTAACGATGAAACTAAATTGTGGATGAGATATGAAGCTGATTCCCCTGGGGTATGGTCACCGGAATCAAATGAGTACATGGAATCCATTATTTACAAAATTCTCGCGGGTGATAACATCCAGAACTTTGGTTCCGATTATGTCACCGGCATTCTAAAGCTGCTCCGACACGAGCTAATAGAACGGCGATGGAATGAAGTTTCACCCCGCGACTGGCTACCATTCACGAATGGAGTGGTGGAAATCGCGACAGGTAAACTACACAAGCACGCGCCCGGATTTAGGCTGACATGGACATTACCCCGCGACTACTCCGATACCCCAGGTAAATGGGATAACATCAATAATTTCCTAGAACACCTCTCAGACGGCAATCCCAATATTAAGGAATTGCTAATCTGTTTCTGCAACGCTGTTATCAAAGGGCGTTACGACCTACAGAAATTCCTGCACCTCATTGGACTTGGTGGAACAGGTAAGGGTACTTTCGCCAGGTTGGTAACTGAATTAATTGGACAGCAAAATATATTAGTTACCAACCTGCAAGTCTGGTGTACAAACCAATTTGAAGGATATAACGCCTTTGGCAAGCGCTTAGTCATATTCCCCGACGAAGACCCATACAAAGGAGGCATTGGTAGATTCTTGTCCCTGACCGGGGAAGATAAAATCAGGGCCGAGGAAAAAAGGAAGAAAAGCTTCAACTTCGATTACCAGGGGATGACCCTGGTCTGTTCCAATTTCCCCATTTTTGCTGGTGGCAGTAGTAGTCGCGCTAAACGCAGAACAATTACAGTGCCGTGTAACAGGCGAGTAGTAGAGCGCCAGCGCCGAGAATTGTCCAAAGTATTTGAGCCTGAGTTGGCGGCGTTCACCCTCTACCTGTTGAGCCTTGATGACGACCACGTTTCGCGTGTAATGAAGGGTGAGAAGGAGATACCACAATGCACACTCGAATTCTGGGAAAACCAGATGAAGGGTGATTCTGTGAGTTCATGGATCAACGACTGCATCGTGTACGACATTAACGCCTTAACTCCCATAGGGAACGATCGCAATGAGGGCAATAACGGTACACCTTATACTCTGTTTGGTTCCTACGTGTCGCACTGCCTAAAAACTGGCGGCTCTCCAAAGTCCAGCCGGACTTTTTCTCCTGACCTGATTGAAACTTGCCAAACGATATTAAACTGGCCCATTCAGAAGGAGATAAACAAGAAAGGGACGTTTATCAGGGGTTTGAGGCTACGTTTGCCTGAACTTGACGAAGAAATCCCGACTTATGACCACTGGCTAAATCAAAGAATATCCGCAGATGATATCCAAGGTGATATATCGGGTGGTGGGTCGGGTGGTGGATGAAACCCTTGCTGTATAAGGCGGTGGTGGATGGTGGTGGATTAACCCCTAACTTTAGAGATGTGGCAGTGAATATATATCTACCTATCTTTTTGGAATGTCCTAAGTGAGTTTGTGGGAATTCTAGGAAAGCGGGTTAGTTGCAGCCAACCCGTTTTGTTTATGGGAATGAGAAATTTTATGGATTTACAAGATCGTGATGTCGTCAACTTGGATCGCAAGCGCAATATTGCTACAGGTCCCACATCTCAGATTGGTGAGATAAAGAAAGCAATTCAACTTCGATTTCCTGGTTATGAATTCTGGATTAGCGATGATGGCTTTGAATGTGAATTGCTGAGGGAAGGTGGCAAGTGGCAGGTGGGGAGAATTAGGTTAAAACTAGAGTTCATCCCCGACGAGCCAGACTCACCGCTGGATGAGTTGAGGTCTGACCTAGACATTTAATGTTCTGGCTAATCCACTAGCGCAGCGCTAGCCAGAATAAACAAGGAAAAGCCTGTCACACCATTGGTATGACAGGCTTTTAGTTTGTTCTATGTCCGTTCCCATTAGAGTCAGCTTCTGTCGCCAAATTGTAAATTTCTTGGCGAAGTTCAGTTACTGATTGCTGAAATAATTTTTCTAAATTTTTGGATTCGGTCAGACGCGCCTCTAGTCCGATTTGATGGGCGCGGACATATTCCGTATATAACCTTTCGACTAATTCGAGGCGCTGGAGGATTTTCCCAATATCTGTGGTTTCGTCGTAGACATAGCTCCCAGAGGGATTTCTCCAAACCCAATTTTCTCCACTAGCGATGATCGGGTTAAGCCTAGAGATGCCGCTCTCTCCTGTAATTCCTCCCAAGCACTGCGACTGAGTTTCAGTCCCACCGACGTTACATCCTCTGCTGATTTCTTTGGCCTGGCCATTTGTGTAATCCACGAAACTTCCTTTTATTCTACATGAGCGAAATAGATTTGCATTGGCGAAATGCTTGACATTTATTCTGCCTCTCCATAAGATAGCACTATGGTTCTGGTAATGCATAACTATTTTTTACAGACCTTTCCTTGCACTGAGAGAAACATCAACCCTTGGAGAGATGGCAGCCTCCAGACCAATGAACTGCCGATGATTCACGAGTGAGAGAGAAAAGCGCACAGCGCAAACCGGGGAGAGGTGGAAGCCTCCCAGCCATTGGGGCAAATATCAAAGAACTTCCAGCGCGATCGCAGTAGTCCGTACCTCAACACCCAATGCCCAATGACTATGAAATTAAAAATCTCATCAAATGGAGTCCTGAAATTTTCTTTAGGTAACTTGACCTTATCTTTTTCAAGTAAAAAAACTCCTTATCATCCATTTGGGTTCACTTATGTCGCTTGGTCAACTTGGCTCTATTTGTATATAGATCCACAACTTGAGGATTAAATAATGAATGAATTTTTGAACGATGTAGCGGATATTTGGGCAGGGCTTTTCAAGATGTATCCTGTACTTGCCCCTGCCTCAATTATTTCCACAATTCTTTTGCTGATAGCTCTCATACTTATCTAAGGATTTAGATGATCACAATTGCCGAGAATCCCAAGCCCTTCAAAAAAGTTGTCGTCGTCAAAACCTTGACTTGTCACTTTATCTTTAAGGTCTTTGGGATGAATATAACCTTTGTAAAAAGAACAACTGAAATTCATCAATTAATCAGGAGCAATAGAAGTGGACGCGAATTTTATTAAAGTTGGCAATGAGATAATTATCAATACTAATCATGTCACTCATCTCAGACGTACCTTTGAAGGAGATGTTTTTGTTGCAATAGTTGGTGACGAGGATAACTACCTCAGACTCTCTGGAGAAAAGGCGGTGTTTGTATGGAATTATTTTAGTGAATTGGATGCCACAAAAGATGAATAATCCAACCAGAAACATGGTTATTCCGCTTCCGAACAATAATATTAGAGGCAGTGGCAGATGAATCATTTACCTTGGATAGTCTATTCATCTCAGCCATTGCTCTCTGTTGATCAGTCTCCACTCCCAGGGGATTTGTCTCGCATTGTAGCTGGATTCGGAACTCGTCCTGAAGCAGAGATGCACGCGCAAAGCCTGAATAGACTAGCTAAATCTTCCGACTACAAAGTTTGTTTCAATCATCAAGCTCAACCCGTCAATTGATTGTCTGACAATAGTTACATTATGTCTGCATTCAATAAATCATGATGCAGACATAAAATTATCATGTTTAGGATTTTAGAGAAATGCCAAAAACATTAAATGGAACGGCTTTCATGCTCGTCCGTGTCACAGCGGAGGAGAAAGGCTACATTTTTGAAAGAGCCGGGGATGGCTATATTCTAAAACTGCCACTCATTTACTCTAGGGAAGCAATTAGACATTTTGACTATTTGGGTGAGGCTTGCGTATGCATCATGGAAGGACAATTAATTCTTGATTATTTCTTTTTCGGCGAGATGGAGGACATGGAATGAAAGCATTAAGTTTATGGCAACCCTGGGCAAGCGCGATCGCCTTGGGAATGAAATCAGTAGAGACAAGAAGTTGGGGGACAAAGTATAGAGGTTATTTATTGATTTGTTCCGCCCAGAAGGATACAAGGGAACAAGAGCTTTATTTTTATGAAATTATCAAGCCCATTGACAGAAGGCTCACTTATAATGATTTTCCCTTTGGTGTAGCTGTAGCCGTTGTAAACATCAAACGTGTTGTGAAAATCACAGAAAAATTAATTACCGAGCAATCAGATTTAGAAAAAAAGCTTGGGCTGTGGGAAGTGGGCAGGTACGCTTGGGTGTTTGACGAGATTAGACCCATTACGCCTTTTGAAGTGAAAGGTAAACAAGGATTATTTGATGTTGATTACTAGGAGGTATTTGAATGCGAATAACAATAATTAAGATGCCTTGTATCAGTGGAATTAAAGGCAATACTACAATCTATGAAATAGTCGCAAAACTTAGCTGCGACTTTCTGCCAGATGGCATTACTCGTCCATTGGATATGTCTGATTTGCTGGAAATAGTGAGTGACTATGACGAAACCAGAATTTTAAATGATTTTGAGTTCGTATCTGACTGGGTAAATGATTATTCAGTGAATCAGTGGAATTCATCACAAGAAATTCGCTTAGAAGAAATATCCGTGGATGATATTTACCCTGAAGAAAACTGGAGCTACTTTACAAGTGGTGTAAGTACATGAATATTGGTCACTCAGGAAAATCAGAGGACAGTTCCAATAGGGATTGTAAAAATTGCAAATATTGTGACATTTGGTGGGGATATACCAATAATTTTGCTTGCTTTCAGCCTGAATGTGATTGGGAGTCTGGAACTTTGCGTGACGAAGATGACTTAGCTATTGGATATTACTTTGACCCTGGTTGGTCGGAGGATGTCGCTGTTGATTGCGATTACTACGAAGAAGAAGAAGGATAATTAATGGCTGTAATCGTTGACCCTAAAAGTAAAAAACTCATAATCCGCTTTAGGGTAAGCGGATACAGCAAACAATTTTATCTTTCTACTGGGTTAAGAAACAACAAAAGTAATAGAGCTATTGTAGATTCACGCTGGGAATTAATTCAGCGTGAAATTTCTTTAAATGAGTTTGACCCAACACTAGAGCGGTACAGGTTTGGAGTCAAAAAGGTATCAATCCAAAAAGAGACTAAATATACCCTGTTGGAATTGTGGAATAAATTTACTGACTGGCAAGAACAGTTTTTGGAACAATCCACGATTTCTCATAATTATGCTTTTACAGCGCGAGTAACTGCTAATTTACCTGATACCACAGAAGCTGTGCAGATAAGAGATTACCTACTGAAAAAATATAGCCATCACATATCCCGAAAAATAATTTCAGATTTATCTCGTTGTCACGACTGGGCAATCAAAGAGCAACTGATTACCGAAAATCCTTTCAAAAACTTAAAACTACCCAAACAGAAAAAGTCCAGCCGGGAAGAAATTGCAGCATACACTCTAGAACAGCGCGATTTGATAATTTCCAGATTTGAAAGTCACCATAAATACAGTTACTACAGCCAAATTATAAAATTTCTATTCTGGACTGGATGCCGACCCGGTGAAGCTTTCGCTTTGCGCTGGTCAGATATCAATCAATCCTGTACCAAAATTACCATTTCCAAAAGCTACGCCGGACGCATCAACCAAACCAAGGGGACGAAGAATGGGAAACGCAGAATTTTCCCCGCCGTCCCTGGGGGCAAGCTCCAAAAACTGCTGCTTGAGATGCGATCGCACCAGCCCCGCCCGGAGGATTTAGTTTTTACCAGTATTACGGGAAAGCAACTTTCCCTGAAGGTCTTAGAGAAAGCTTGGAGAGGTTACACCGTAGCTGAAAAATATTATTACCCTGGCGTGGTCAGGGAGTTGGCAGACCAAAAATTAATTCCTTATCTGAAGCTCTACATCTGTCGCCATACTTTTGCGACTTGGGCGATCGCGCTGGGAGCATCCCCCGACAAAGTAGCGTACTGGTTGGGGGATGATGTGCGGACAGTTTTGGCGTACTACTGTCACCCAGAAGTGAGTAAATCGGATTGCCCCGATTTTTAACTACTCAAATTCTACTCAAAACAAAACCATTGACCTCCACAAAGCGGTGGTGGGGCTACTTTTGTAAATTAGGTGGTACTTCTTCGGGAACTACCCAATAATAAATTGTGCGTCCATCTACCTCTAATGTCTGTTCTGGTTGCCATTCGCCCATATCGAAGGCATGGGAGACAATCCGCGTTCCCGGTTTAAGTTGCTGTAATAGCTGAGGACGGAGTTTGAGGTTAATGTCAGGCAATAGGTAAAGTGTGACTACCGTGGCTTCACTAAAATCAGACTTAAACAAGTCTTGTTGGACAAATTGTACGCGATCGCTAACTCCGGCTTTCTGTGCATTTGCATTCGCTTCCTGAACCAGTTCGGGGTTAATTTCTACACCCACACCTTTTTTGACACCATACTTTTCGGCGGCTGTAGTCACAATCCGGCCATCACCACTACCAAGGTCATAAAGCACATCATCTTTGCCTACTTTTGCTACTGACAACATGGCATCCACTACTGTTTGTGGTGTTGGCACATAAGGCACATCACCTGGACGTTCTTGGGGTGGAGTTGCCGGTGTTTCGGTCTGTCCCGCCAAAGTAGGTGCTGCTGGCGCTTCTGCTTCCACGTTCGGTTCTTGCGGTGTGCATCCCACAAATCCCCAGCTGGTCAGACTCACTCCTGTCGCCAGTAAAAAAAGAATTTTTTTGTAGTTCATGAATTTTTTCCTTTCTTGATAGCGTGTGATCATCAGTGATCAGTATTAAATCATTCCCCATTCCCCAGTCCCTAGTTTCTCATACTCTCCCTTGGCGATGGCGATTCCAGAACAACAGGGGGATTCCTGCTGCTACCACTAGAACGCCTACAACTGCTCCCACACCCGTATAAGCCAAACTAGAGTAAAGCAAATAACCACATGATACACAAAATAGGAATGGTGTCAAGGGGTAAAGTGGTACACGAAAGGGGCGTGATATTTCGGGTTCCCGAATTCGCAGCACAAACAGCGATACACCTGAAAGCAGAAAGAATAACCAAAAAACGGGGGCGGTGTAATCCACCATCGTTTCAAAGCCTCCGCGGGTAATCGTGCCGAGAAAAACCAATGCTAAGGCGATCGCCACTTGCAACAAAAAGGCTTCGATAGGCGTGCTGTGGCTTTTTTGCCAGCGCCCCATAAAACTAAACAGGGAAAAATCCTGAGCTAAAGCGTAATTAGTTCGCGCGCCGGTGAAAATTGTGGCGTTGATTGCGCCCAAGGTGGAAACTGCAATCAAAATGCTGATAAATAAGGCTCCAGGTTCGCCCCAAATAGAGCGCATTAAATCGGCAGCGACTGCTTCTGATGCAGCCATGTTTGATAAGCCTAGTCCTTGCAGGTAGGCGAGATTGATCAGTAGGTAAATCCCAGTGATGATGCCAATACTCCAAAGTAGCGATCGCAGAATGTTACGTTGTTTATTCTGCATTTCTGCCGAGATATACGCCGCCTCATTCCAGCCACCATAAGACAGGAGTACAAACACCATCGCCAATCCCCAATTTCCTGATGATGCAGGTTCTGTAGCCACTGTCGAGTTAGGGAGAGTAGTTAGTCCCAAAAATACTACCAGTAACAAACCCAGAACCTTAGCTAGAGACAGCCAGTTTTGTGTCCACTTACCTTGTCGCAAACCGAGGATATTTAAAGCCGTTAATAAAGCGATCGCCCCGGCTGCATAAATAGAAGATGAAAACGTACCTAAGCGCCATATTTGAGTCGCATAGTCACCAAATACAAATGCCAACAGCACAATCGAACCTGTTTGAATCACAGTCATTCGCGCCCAAGCAAATAAAAAGGCGACTCCCCGCCCAAATGAACGCTTGAGATAATAGTAGACACCGCCGACATTGGGATAAGCTGTGGCTAACTCGGCATAACACAACGCTCCCACCAGAGATACCAAGCCACCAGCTAACCACAACAGCAGTACAACTAAATCGCTACCTGCTTGAACTGCGACTAATGCTGGGGTTTGAAAAATCCCTGCCCCGATGACAATACCCACAATCAGCGCTACTGCGTCGGATAATGTCAGTAATGACTTGGGATCTCCTGCTTCATTCGTCGCTCCCGACTCAACTAAATTGTAGTTTTCCTGACTACTCACATTCATACCTCATTCGTGTTGAGTATACCGAGCGAAGAATTATCCTCAGTATAGCCAAGACTTTAAAATTCAAAGTTCGGCACTATTTTTTTGGTCGTGGGACTCGGTTTGGTCCACCAGCCCAAGGAGGAGGCCCTGTGGGAGAGCGAACTTCAATCACCGAGCCTGTGGCGGGAGTGATGGTAAAAGCATCAAATTCATCACCTGTTTTGCCCAACTCACCAGTAACGGTAACTTGCTCTCCCTGTGAAAGGTTGATATCGTGCCACCAAAGAGGCCCAGCATCAACAATAATTTCCCCAGTGCCATCATTGAGGATAAATTTATTGCCAATGATGCTTTCTACCCTTCCGGCTATGGTGATGTCTCTAGGGCGTTGTAAATCACCAATCCTAGTTGTTTGTGCAAGCACCAATTGTGGAATAGACAACATAGGTATTGTGGCTGCGATCGCCGCGATTGTCAACTTTTGTAAAAATCGCTGAAACATAGATGAAATCTCGGAAAACTTGGTAATTTTACACCTACATAAAGAGGGAATTTGGCAGTAAATTCATCCCCCTCTAGTAGTGACAAAATTTCCAGTAGCACAATACCTCTGGCGGTATACTTTCGTTGCGACTTCTGCTGTTAGCCTAAAATCAATCGAGCTACGTTGAGGTAAATAAACACTCCCAACACATCCACAGCAGTGGTAATAAAAGGTGCAGACATCAAAGCCGGATCTAGCTTCATCGCCCGGAATAAAAATGGCAGCGCGGAACCCGAAACTGAGGCTAAAATGCAGATGGACAATAGACTAATACCTACAGCCAGGGCGACTGCTAAATTCCCTTCCAAGAAGTATGCCCACACGACGACTACAGTACCCAACATACCTCCCAGCAGTGCGCCAGCGATCGCTTCTCGTCTGACTATATTTAAAGCTTCGTTAGGGCGAATGTCCTCTGTGTTCAAGCCCCGAATTACCACAGTTGAAGACTGCGCTCCTACGTTCCCACCTGTACCAATCAACAAGGGGATAAAGGCAGTTAAAGCCACTACTTTTTCTAAAACATCCTTTTGGTTAGTAATTACCGCCGCCGTAGCACTATTAGTGATTAACAGTACAAATAACCACACTACGCGCTTTCGAGCCACAGTAAATAAATTAGTTTGAAAATAATTATCTCCGCCAGATTCTACACCACCCAATGTATAGATATCTTCTGTGGTTTCTTGTTCTAAAATATCCAAGACATCATCCACCGTGACTATCCCGACTAAACGCTGTTCGGCATCTACCACAGGAATGGCTACGAAGTCGTAGTGCTGAATTGTTCGAGCTACTTCTTCCTGGTCAGTACCCGTATTTACAAATAGCACATCACGAGTCATGATACTGCCAATAGTTTGGTCTGGTTGAGCCAAAATTAGATCCCGTAGCGAGAGAATCCCTGTAAAGCGACGAGCATCATCAGTCACATAAATATAGTAAATAGTTTCTCTTAAGTTAGCCAAAGAACGAATCTGCGCTAGCGCCTGAGTAATGGTGATATTTTCCCTCAGTGAGAGATACTCAGGAGTCATAATCCGCCCAGCAGTGTTAGGCGCATAACCTAAAAGCAAAGCAGTTGCATCCCTTTCCGCCGGACTCAGTTGTTCCAAGAGTCGCCGCACAACTTTCGCCGGTAGTTCGTCAAACAGACGCGCCCGATCATCAGGCGACATATTATCAACGATTTCCCTGACATCCTGACGCTTAAAATCTTCTAGTAGTGTTTGCTGTACACTGGGATCGAGGTATTCAAAGACTTCTATGGCCTCTTCTTTAGAAAGTAACCGAAATGCGATCGCCTGGGTAGCCTCTGGTAAACCTTCAATGGATTCGGCAATATCTGCAACCTGAACTGGAACTAACAAAGCTTTAGCACCCTGAAAGTTTTTTTGTTCAAGTAGCACTCGCAGCTGCTCGCGCACTAGGTCTTGTAACTCTTGTCGGGATCTGCTTTGCATATCGGAACTAATGATAAAGGCAGTGTTCTTTAAAGCTAATTTGCTTCTCAGTAAGTCGGCACAAACAAATCTCACTATGTAACAGAATGTAAAAACCCCAAGACCCTTGTGATTGCTTCACTCCACTTCGTTACCTTCGCAACGACATACATCGAAATTTTCCCGCCGACTTACTTACTGTGACCAAGTGTGACATTTTCCCGCCCTCTAAAGGGTAGTACTACCAGTTTTTCGCCACTTATCCAGAGCAACTTTATATTTTACTTGTTGACAGACAGACTGTATAGGTACTATGAACGCATAAATAGAGTATTGGGAGTTGACAATCGCGAGAAGATTTGTTATGCTAAACTTGATAAGGAAGAACTATCTTGATTCTGCAAAGGCGACATTAAGATGCTAATACTGGGCGATCTAGAAAGCTTACCTGTGCAATACTAGAGTATTACCGCTAAAATCTGCTACTGGGCAACAGTAAAATATCGATCAATTCACCCGTTATCAAACCGCACAGGGCTAAGATAGTTAAAACCCAAAATGCATCGGTTTTGTTGAAGCCAGCAAAACGCATTTCTAAATCAGCTAAAAAGGTAGTGGCTATAGGTATAAGAAAGAGGCTGAAGAAGAGCGACCAAGTTTCCACCAAAGCGACTGATAGACTTAAAAACAAAACCACAACTAAAATTCTAGAGCCAAATGCCACTAACTGCTCCAACCAAACAATAGTTTTTCTGACAATGGCTAAAGTGACAGCGACGACAAAAGCTCCGGCCAACCAAACAATGTGATGAGCCGCAAGATACCACCCCAATAGAGCATAAGCTAACCAGAGTAGTACCAGGGGCATCACTGGAATTCTGTGAAAAAATCCCACATTCATCATTTTCTTCCCCCAGCTTTCAATAATCAAGGAATAGGTATCTTAATTCTAATAAAAAGAACGCAGGTTATTTTTACCTTTATTTTTGTTCACATATCCTCTCATAATTAACAGCTTTGTCAAGGCTAATAGTTACCGGAATCACTCGCAACCATCGGTCAGCCGCTACGCGTTTATATCTGTGTTCATCTGTGGATCATTATTTCTTTTTGTACCTCATAAACCTGCAACACGCTGTAAAGGAAAGGTGATGAACGCTTCGGAAAATCAGGATTCTGGAGTTGTATTTTTTTCAAAGCATAGGTATAGTTTATTTGATCTCAATTTGGGCTTTCACTACAGTGGGATCATCTGTGCGCTCAATCCGAAAACCCAGATTTTCACAGACTTTTTGCATGAGATCATTGTCAACCAAGATATCAGCGGTGATTCTCGTGAGTTGCTCATCTCGACTAACTTGCAGTAACCTTTGCAGTAACTCTGTTCCTATACCCTGACACTGACAGCGATCGCACACCACAATAGCAAATTCTGCTGTATTCGTACCATGTATCTTACTTAACCGACCAACTGCCAATATTTTTCGTGTTTGCGTTTCGGGATTTTGATATTCCACAACTAAAGCGATTTCGCGATCATAATCAATAAAGCAAATGCGTGTTAACCGTTCATGGGCTACTCTTGATTGCAGCTTAATTAAGTGGAAATAACGAAAATAAACACTTTGTTCTGAGAGTGTCTGGTGAAATTGCACCATCAACGGCTCATCTTCTGGACGGATAGGACGAATAGTCACAGGTGTGCCATTTCTCATCGTCCACTGGCTGACATATTGTGTCGGATAAGGTCGAATTGCTAACTTTGGTAGTTGGTCTTGTTTTACCGGAGTTTCGTAGATACCGCGCAGGTTATAACTAGACTGCCACATATAACTAAACATCCGCGCCGCAGTATCAGGATAAGGATATGTGGGAATATGGTTGCGATTCAGAATCATCTCACCTGCGGCTATATCTGCGGGACAATGACAGTATATAGCTTGAGTCAGAGCTAAGAGCGATCGCGGATCGGCTGTATGTCCGGCGATCATGTTGCAAGATGCAGGTGAAAGGGATTGTACTTGTACTTGAGAACTTTCAGATATTAAACAAGCATCGATAAATATTGCTAAATCAGCACGGGCTAAAACTTCGGCGAGTTCTGGGGTGAGTTGGTGAACAGCAATGGATTTCACCTGTGATAGCTGCAAGGCTTTGGCTACTCTTTGACCAATACCATCATCACTACGCAACTCGTTTCCGTATCCTATGGCGATAGTATGAGCGTTCATTTGATGTGGGTTGATTTAAGACATAATAATTCGTAGTTCGTAGTTCGTAGTTGGGGAGTTAACTGTTATTTTTTTAGTGCTGAAACAGAATTATGAGGAAACGAACCGCAGAGACGCAGAGGACACAGAGTTATGAGAGTTTGAGAGGTTTTTTCGGAAGTTTTAATTATTTAAAGGTTCCATTGGTGTTTTTCTCTGGCGGTGACGAGAAAATCTAGTTTGGTGCGATCGCCTTTGGCGGGGCGTAGCCCATCGCGTTTCATTTCGCCGACGCTGGAACCTTTGTCAAACAACGCACCTGTAGGACAGGCGTTAACGCATTTACCGCAAGAAGTACAACTTTGGGAGGTTCCCCAAGGCTGATTTAAATCGGTGATTACGTGGGAATTTGTCCCCCTACCCGCCATATCCCAAGTGTGCGCTCCTTCGATTTCGTCACAAACACGTATACAACGAGTGCAAAGAATACAACGGTTATGGTCAACACCAAAGCGATCGTGTGAAACATCGACCTTACGATCAGGGAAATGGTAATCTAAACGGACATGATCCATACCCATTATTAAGGCTTTGGTGCCGTACTCTCCCCGCTAACACACCCTTGTATCTTAGAGGTATGTTAGAGGAAGTGGTAGACCGTCACACCCTAGGTCATATTAGACCGCTTCGTAGCATGGGTCACCACAAAAATCTCTTTGACAGAACTCGAACAGTCGCCAGGGTCAAAGCTTTAAGTACAGATGTTTAAAGTATACAGTCCGTATCGTGCAAGGAAGAGTGAAATCAAGGGGATGAATTCAACATAAAAATAAGTCATGTTGAGCAAAGAAAATGGAAGATATCTCTGTATGGGTAGGGATTGATGTCAGTCAAGCATCATTAGATGTTTACATTCGTCCCATAGGTAAAGCATTAAAAATTGCTAATACCGCCGTGGAAATTGCTACTTTCGTCGAGCAACTTAAATCATTTCATCTCAACCTGATCATAATCGAAGCAACAGGAGGACTAGAAACAGAGCTGGTAATTCAATTACAAGCCGCACTTTTACCAGTGGCATTAATCAATCCACGTCAGGGACGAGATTTTGCCAAAGCTACAGGTAAGTTTGCTAAAACTGACTCCATTGATGCACAAATCTTGGCACATTTTGGCGAAGCCATGAAGCCCCAAGTGTTAGCAATTGAGTCCGTGGTCAACACAAAGGTAAGCGGATGATTCATGGTGGTCGTGCTCATGTTCGTGCCACTCTTTATATGGGTGCTGTTGTCGCCATGCGTCATAATCCCGTGATTAAAGCTTTTTACGAACGCCTTGTTTCTCGTGGTAAGTCTAAAAAACTGGCTCTGACTGCTTGCGTTCATAAAATGTTAGTTATTTTAAATGCAATGGTTCGGGATAATTTGCCTTGGCACATTTGTGACAACTTCAAACCCATTTTTAACCATTAGTCTCACTAACATTTTTATACCTTGAAGTCCTCTCCCCATCCCATGCCCACGGTACGCCTTTGCCGAACGCACAATTTGGGTTACATTCTCATGCTGCTTTTGGCCCATGCGCGAAATCCAGCAACTGGGGAAGATTCGGCGGCGAAGCGGAGTGCCTGGTGCGGGCTGCAACTATCTTGACTACTCATGACAACATTCATGCCCGTACTAGGCACCGCTGAATCTAGCGCAGCGTTCCCCAGTTGCGTCAATTCTCCTCGCCCTCATTTTTTGTTGGCGATCGCTTGACAATCAAGACAGTCGCTACGTGTCTGTTCAAAAATCAAATAGTAGTCCTATAGTTTGTTGTCCCGCGATTTCTCATCGCCAGGGCTTTAACGATGGTTTATATCGATTATGGTGGGTTACGCTGTCGCTCTAGCGCAGCCATGCTCCCAGGGCTATACCCACCCTACAATTTTTGGGTAATTTGTTTTGGGGAAATCTCTAGAGGTTGAGTATATTTACTGTGCCAGGCAGACAATGAGGATGCATAACATACCCTTAGATAGGTTATGAGAAAATGTCATAAAATTTAAGATTAATTTTGGTTATGTAATTTACATTAACGATCGCAGAGAAATTCGGGCAGAGTGATTAGAATAAAAAATACGATGACGACTAGTTCATGAATTAGTTATCCTAGAAAAATAGACTCAAGCTTAAGTCCGCAGTTAAATTACGTTTTGTGCTTCTGAGGCATCCCAAAGAAGACCAAGCAAACCAAGTCCAATCCACGTCTTAACTACTAAAGAGCTTCCATAATCATAATGCCTGTGATTGAGAAAAAACGAACTCGCGATCTGCCCCAAATCAACGAGCGCATCCGCTTTCCCAAGATTCGAGTCATCGATACTGATGGCGCGCAATTAGGAATTATGCCTCCACAAGAAGCACTACAACTAGCTGAGGAGAAAGAGCTAGACCTAGTATTGCTAAGTGACAAGGCCGACCCACCGGTTTGTCGAATCATGGATTACGGGAAGTACAAGTTTGAGCAGGAGAAGAAGGCACGGGAAGCCCGCAAAAAGCAGCACACGGCTGATGTGAAAGAAGTGAAGATGCGCTATAAAATAGAAGAACACGATTACAATGTGCGTGTTAAGCAAGCCGAGCGCTTCCTCAAAGATGGTGATAAAGTGAAGGCGACTGTGATGTTCCGGGGTCGAGAGATTCAACACAGTGACTTAGCAGAGCATTTGCTCAAGCGCATGGCTAAGGATTTGGAACCGCTTGGTGAACTCCAGCAAGCACCCAAAAAAGAGGGGAGAAATATGATGATGCTGATTTCGCCCAAAAAATAATTCGCCAAATTTTTCAAATATCAAGTATAATTTATAACGAATAATTTCTAATTGACCCAAAGTCGTGGAAATTGTCGGAAAATTGATAGTCCTGAGGGCTGAGTGGGAAAGATAATACTCAGTTGCTCAGGATTTTTGCCGTTTATGGGAAGTGGGAATGAGAAAGATGAGGAAGATGAGGAGGATCAGGGGAAATCATAGTTTGTTTTCGCCCTGATCAGCAAGTCAATGGTCTCAGACCCCTTTGTCTACAGGTCGCTTGTGTTTCAGTCAGGGTGTAAATCCCGGTGGGAAAAAGTCTGATATTTGGAATTTGGAATTGTTTAACGAATCATGCTTCCCGATCTAATTCTCAATCTAATTTAGTGTAGCTTGCAGTGCATGGAACTCAAAAATAACTCGTTGGCTGCAAATAAAGGCGTTCTAGCACGACTGTTACAGTGGTTAAATCTTCGACCGGAAGAAGGCAAACGCACTTGGATGATGTTTGCTTTTTACACGACTGTATCAGTGGGTTTGCGCTGGGCAGAAGACAGTACAGTCGCACTATTTTTGGATGAATATGGGGCTGGCCCCCTGCCTTGGATGTATATTGCCAGTGCTTTCATGAGTATGGGACTGGTTGTAGTTTATTCTTGGCTGCAAAAGATTTTCCCGTTGCGTTGGGTGATTGTGGCGATCGCACCTTGTATGGTTTTGCCATTAATCTTGATCGTGTCCTTGCGTGGGGGAATATATATTTCATTCCTGACAGTCGCCCTCGTGTTTCTGCTGCGGCTGTGGGTCGATGCACTTTATGTGATCAATGACCTCAACACTTCTATTGTTGCTAACCAATTATTTAATATCCGAGAAATTAAACGTACTTATCCCTTAGTCAGTAGTGGGATGTTAGTAGCGGATGTGATCAGTGGCTTTAGTTTGCCTTGGATGCTGCAATTCATCAAGCTAGAACAAGTGATTCTGATCGCCTGTAGTGTGATTATCTTAGGAACAGGGATTTTATTTTATTTAAGTCATCAATATCGAGCCGCCTTTCCTGATGCTCCCCAACGGGTCATTCCCCATGAACAAGCTAACCGACACCGCCGCCTGGAAGCTCCATTAAAGCGTTATACATTGCAGTTGTTCGCTTTTGTCGGTCTTTTGCAAATTATTGGCTTATTAGTAGATTTTCAATACCTGCGCGAACTAAATGTGACTTTAAACAGCCGCGAACTGGCGAGCTTTTTAGGACTATTTGGTGGCATTGTGGGACTGTGTGAGTTAATCACTCAGTGGTTTATTTCCAGCCGCGTCACTGAACGCTTTGGGGTATTTTTAACGGCTGCACTATTACCCATAGCTGTGGGCTTTATCTTACCAGCTGCGATCGCTTTACTGAATTTAGTCCCAGCATTACAAGCCCAAGGCTTCTTTTGGGGATTAGTTGGGCTGAAGTTCTCTGATGAATTGTTACGCTACACCTTTGTCGTGAGTAGCGGTCCCGTCCTATACCAACCGATACCCGAACGCATTCGCAGCCGCACGCAGACATTATCCGGGGGAACAGCCGAAGCGATCGCCACAGGTTTGGCAGGTATAATCATACTTCTGACTTTATATCTCAGCAATCAATATATATCCCTAGAACAACAAAAGTGGGTATTGGTAGGAGAAACCGTTCTGATCGCCGCTGCTTGTTTAAAAGTAGTTTGGTTATTGCGAGCGCGTTATGTTGACTTGTTAGTTTTGAGTGCAGAACGGGGAGAATTGAGTGCCTCAAATGTTGGTCTGCGCTTCTTCAAACAGGGCGTAGTCAAAGCTTTAGGAGAAAAAGGCAACACGGCTGATAAAAGCTCTTGCATTGAACTATTGGCGCAAATTGATCCCCAAGGAGCCGCGCAAGTTTTAGCACCCTTACTGCTGAAATTCCCCTCAGATTTGCAGCGCCAAAGTTTGGAAGTCATGCTAATTGCAGATATCAATCCTATTTATGCCCTGGAAGTGCGCTCCTTGTTACAACAGCCGCCGGGAACAGTTGATCCTGAAGTTTTTGCCCTAGCGCTGCGTTACGTTTGGCTAGCTGAAACTAACCCGAATTTAACCCTATTAGAAGAGTACCTCCAACCACGACATCATTCACTGATTCGCGCCACCGCCGCCGCTTTAATTTTGCGTCAGGGAACACCCCTGCAAAAAATCGCCGCGACTAAAACTATGCGCCGAATGCTGACTCATCAACAAGAACGAGAACGAGTCAATGGCGTGAGAGCGCTGAGAGAAGCTGTATATTTACAGGCGTTGCGGATTTATATTCCCAAGTTGTTACAGGATGAATCCTTACGGGTACGCTGTGCAGTTTTGGAAATGATTGCTGCAACTCGTTTAGAGGACTATTATTCGGCTTTAATCGGGGCGCTTTACTATAAATCAACCCGCAGTACCGCCATGCAGGCTTTGATTAAACTCGAAAATGAATGTCTAGAAATGTTGTTAGAACTGGCTACCAATACTTATAAACCAGAAGTAGTGCGGATGTATGCTTGGCGCACCATTGCTCAAATTTCTACTCTCGAAGCAATGGAAACTTTATGGCTGCATTTAGAAATATCTTGGGGCGCTACTAGATATTATATTCTCCGCAGTTTACTGAAAATCAATCAACAACCAGAAATCACGAGTATAGATACTTTTCATCACAGTCAGGTGGAAGGTTTAATTGAGCAGGAATTAAAGTTTTTAGCGGAAATTTACGCCGCCTATCTAGACTTTGAACAGCCAGAGATTGTCGAAAATTCTCAATTAGGCAGAATTTTAGTGATTGCTAACTTATTGCAACGCGCACTAGAAGAGTTAGAAATGGATGTGAAGGAGCGATTGTTGCTACTACTGAGATTACTTTACTCGCCAGAAAAGATGCAAGCAGCTGCATTCAATCTCAAATCAGAATCAGGGGCAAATTTAGCCCAGGGGTTAGAAATTTTAGACCATACGATTAATTTGCCCACAAAAGCGATATTGTTGAATATCTTAGATAAGCGATCGCCCCAAGAAAAACTCCATTGTTTAGTGGAAGCTGGGTTAGGGAAATATCAACAAATGCCCGTCAGCGATCGCATTGGCCGGTTGTTGACACTGAGTCATTTGCTTTCTGATTGGTGTTTAGCCTGCTGTTTTCACTTTGCTCAAGTTAGCCGTATCCGTTTGAACATTGAGGAAATTTTAGTAGCTTTACGCCATCCTACAGGCTTTGTCCGGGAAGCGGCGATCGCTTATCTCAGTGTCGCCTCACATCGCGTCCTTCTCGAACTCCTACCCAAATTACAAAAAGACACACACCCCCTCGTAGTCGCTCAAGTTAAGGAGTTAATGGAAACATACACTGTCAAAAATGATGGCGAGTAGTGACTGGGGAGTGGGGAGTGGGGAGTGGGGAGTAGGGAGTGGGGAGTAGGGAGTAGGGAGTGGGGACTTTGCTACTATTAAGTAAGTCTATTAAAGCAGAATTACTATGTATGTCCTCATAGGTGGAGCCGGTTTAGTGGGGCTAAATTTGGCGCAAAAATTAGTAGAACTGGGGCATACAACTGCCATCATTGACAAAGATCCTAATGCTTGCCGCTATGCCCGTGAACAAGTAGGAGTCATGGCTTTTGAAGGCAGCGCTGTGAGTACAGAAACCTTATTAGAAGCCGGGATTCGCAAAGCTGATGCCCTAGCAGCTGTCCTCAGAAGTGATGCCTTGAATTTAGCAATGGTAACTCTTGCTAAACACTACGGCGTTCCTCATATTTTGTCGCGGATGCGCCACCGGGATTTTACTGAACCTCTACGTATATCTGGAGCCAATCATATTATCAGCACTGTGGAATTGGCGGTTTCGACAATGGTGAATGCCATCGAGTATCCACAAGTAGAATCAATGATGCATTTTGAGCAAGGGCAAATCGAAGTCCTGAAAATGCTCATTCCCAATAATTGCTATGTTGTGGGTCGCAGTATTGCAGAAATTGCTCAAAATCCCAATTTTCCTAGTGGTTCTTTAATTATTGGTTATCAATCCCATCCCCATACCGATTTAATTATTCCTAATGGCAGTACTGTAGTTGAGCCTAATTCAACCGTGTTAATTGTCACCAAGCCGGGAGTTTTACACCAAGTGATTGATTTTATTGAAGGTTGTAAGTAATTCGTAATTAATTATCTCTGTTACAAGCAACAAGATCCCCGACTTCTTGAAGAAGTCGGGGATCTGAACTTTGGGGATTTAAACATTTCAATCATCTTCTAATTGTAGTAATTGTTCATCGATATTTTTGATGCGATCGCGGGCAATTTCTTCTGAGAGAATCCGCTTACGCATAGCTTCAGTGAGTGCGCCTTTTTCAGCCAGCAGTAGACGGCGACGGATGGCTTCAAGTTTACTGCGATCGCCTCTTTTCGTGCCAAACTCCTCTGGGCGACGATTATGAAATTCCCGTAGCGCTTTTTCCGCCCCAGCAATTCGCACCTGATAACCTGAACGCATCTCTTCATAGATGGCTTTAGGTAATATCCCCGATTTCAACAAACTATCTAACTCATCCTGTGCCGCCTTACCAGTAATTAATTGCGCTTGCATTTCTTCCACTCGGTGGCGAGATGCAGAGAAGTGAGACAGATTTAAACGTTTGACTAACCACGGTAAACTCACACCCTGTCCCACCAGAGACAGCAACACTGTACCAAATACAATGGGAATGATAGTTTCTCGCCCTACCAGTCCAATGGGTAAACTTAACGCCAACACCATCGACAGCGAGCCTTTAATATTACCCAGAAACAAAACGTGTTGCCAACGCCACGGTATGGAACGGTCGAACCAACCCACCATTGCTAACAGTGGATACACAGAAACCAGTCTTCCCATTTGGTAAGCCAGAATTGCTAACAACACCGCAGGCAGAGTATACCAAAGAGTTGTGAGGTTCACTTCTAAACCAATCAACAAAAAAATCAAACTATTGACACCAAAACCCAGAGATTCCCAAAAAGTCAGTAATGTCAAGCGAGTAGAAGCCGAGACATTACCCGCCAGCCCTTTGGTTCCCACAATTAAGCCAGCCACCACCACTGCTACCACACCGGATACACCCAGCAATTGCCCAGCTTGAAAAGCTCCCAAAGCTACAGCCATTGTCAGTAAAATACTACTCAGCGGCTCATCAGACCGCACAAATAAACCCGTACTCAAATAGCCCAGAATTAATCCCACCAAAGTACCGCCCACAATTACCACAAAAAATTCTTGGAATCCATCCAAGATTGTCAGTGAGCCAGCCGCATTAAATTGTAAAATTAAGCTAAATAAAACCAACGCCACACCATCGTTAAATAAGCTTTCTCCTTCCACAATGGTAGAAAGTCGCGAAGGAACAGGTACTTCTTTGAACACAGCAATCATGGAAACAGTATCAGTGATTGCTAAAATCACCCCAGCTAACAGTGCTTGTATCCAATCAATTCCCAGTCCCCATTTTAAAAGTATTGCTGTCACGCCCGAAGAAATTACAACTCCCGGCCCCGCTAGTAAAGCAATGGGTTTAACAGTGCTACGCAGACGACTGATATCAGTATTAATAGCTGCCTCAAACACCAGAATCGGTAAACACAAATTTAAAATGAGAGAATCATTCAAACCAATGCGACTGGGTAGCAATTCCGTAATTGCCAATCCCGCCAGCACTAAACCCGCGACATAAGGAACTTTTAACCTGCGAGATAGCAGCGCCACAGCTGTAGCCACCAACAGGAGAATAATTGAAACCTTGACTAATTCGGTAACATCCACTGAGATTTTGATAAGTTATTTTAGTTTGCTGATAAATTTTAATCTGAAGGCTGAGGTTCACAAAGGCGAGTTTCATCCACCTGACTCAAGAGGCAGGGGAGCAGGGAGCAGGGAGCGGGGGTGAGTGAGAAATTACTTTACATTCCCGGTTGGTGCTTAACAACCTTTCCTCTTCTTTCCCATTCCCTATCAGACAAAATTAAGTGCAAAAATATACCAAGTTTTATTTATGAATATAGAAACAGCAATTGGTGAAGAAATTATCACCACTAATCTCAAGCAATTTCTTTTGGTACTTTCGGTATCTTTAGGGGTGGCGACATTACCGCAGATATTTAGTTGGTTCCGCCACATACCTTATACCTTACTCCTGGTGATTGTCGGCTTAGGGCTGGCCTTTGTTGATGTCCGCCTTGTCACCCTTTCGCCGGAATTAATTTTGTTCATCTTTTTACCCCCTTTGTTGTTTGAAGCCGCCTGGAATTTGCGCTGGGCAGAGTTAAAACGCAATTTGGTGACAATTTGTCTGTATGCAGTTTTGGGGGTGGTAATTTCCATTGGCGGCATCGCAATTGGTCTAAATCAATTCGCGGGGATATCTCTAACGACAGCTTTGCTAATTGGCGCTAGTTTATCTGCTACTGACCCGGTTTCTGTGACGGCTTTGTTTCGCGAATTGGGCGTGGGTAAAAGTCTCACCACCATGATGGAAGGCGAAAGCTTGTTTAATGATGGCATGGCTGTGGTGGCTTTTAGTTTTTTGGTAGCGCTGTCTTTGGGAAATGCCGAATTGGGTTTCCAGCCAATTTTGTTAGAGCTGGTGATGGTTATTGGTATCGGCGTAGCAGTGGGAGGATTAATTGGCTTTGGTATTTCTTATCTAACCCAACGCTTTGATTTACCAATGGTGGAACAGTCTTTAACTCTGGTTTCTGCTTACGGGACTTACCTGGTTATCGAAGAGTTGGGTGGTTCTGGGGTAATTGGAGTTGTGACCACAGGCTTGATTTTAGGTAACTTTGGTTCTCGCGTAGGGATGAATCCCCGCACTAGGGTGATTGTTTCGGAATTTTGGGAATTTTTAGCGTTTTTTGTCAACTCAATTGTCTTTTTATTAATTGGTGACCAAATTCGCTTTGCTGTTTTGGGCGAAAACTTGCAAATCATTGGTATCACAGTAGCAGCCATGATTTTGATGCGGGCTGTGGCTATTTATCTTCTCAGTAAATTGAGTGCTGCGATTACGCAATATCAAATTCCTTTACCAGAACAAACTGTTTTATGGTGGGGTGGGGTACGCGGTTCTGTTTCTATTGCCTTAGCCTTAAGTGTACCTATAGGACTGCCAGAGCGAGAAAAAATCATTGCTACGGTGTTTGGAGTAGTTTTATTTACTCTACTTGTCCAAGGATTGACGATTAAACCTTTGTTACAGAAGCTAAATCTTTTGGGTGATGCGCCTCTACGTGATCGATATTCTGAACTGGCTACCCGTCATGTCGCTTTAGAACGCGTTTTGCAGCATCTCCAATCAGATAACCGTCCAGGTATTGACCCTGAGTTTTACCGTTATCAAGAGACACTGATTAAAGGGGAGATTGAAAATTTGCAAATAAAGATTGATAAGTTACAGGTTGAATATCCCAATGTTCGCACCTTTATCACTGAACAGTTTCGGGAGGAACTTTTGGCTATTGAGGCTGATACTTATGCAGAGTTTGTCCGCGCTGGTCGGTTAAATACGGAATTAGCCCCTATGCTTGAAGATGTTTGGCAACATGAGGATAGTCATTAGTCATTAGTCATTAGTCATTAGTCATTAGTCATTAGTCATTAGTCATTAGTCATTAGTCATTGGTCATTGGTCATTGGTCATTAGTCATTGGTCATTGGTCATTGGTCATTGGTCATTGGTCATTGGAAAGTTTCTTCTCCCCTGCTCCCTGCTCCCTGCACCCCTGCTTCTTCTCCCCTGCTTCTTCTCCCCTGCTCCCTGCTCCCTGCACCCCTGCTTCTTCTCCCCAGTCCCTTTCTTTATCAAGGTTTTTATAAGGGATACAAGCCAGCGAAAAAGAAACAAATTTCTAATTTTTAAGCAACATTGATTAATTGTTCTAAAGATTTAGCTGATGGTAAAGGTTTGCCATCTTCCTGATATTCTTCAATGAGCATTTCTATCACTTCTTGAGCATTTTTTAATGCTTCCTCATAAGTATCGCCATGAGTGTGATATTTTTGGGTAGGAAATTCTGGTAAATGAACTAAATAACATTCGTCTTCACTACTCCATTGAATAATAATTGTATAAGGTAAATTCATTCTTCTGACTCCTGTTTTTGGATGAATTTTAATTTAGCTAATTTGTCTGCAACTTCTTTTTCTATATAAATTTTAGGTCATTCCCATCTTTACCGGAAATCGTAATAGGATCACTGGGTAATAAAGGATGATACCAACGGGTATGACTTCCTTTTGCAGAACGATAAACAAAACCAGCTTTTTTGAGTAAGCTTTTTAATTCTCTAATTTTTTTAGGCATGATTCAAGTCTGAATGGAAAAATATTTATTTATGCTGGAATTTGGTAGGGTGTGTGATTAATTTTGCAGCTACTGAAAATCTGGGACTGTGCGTTGCGCTACGCGACAACACACCCTACTGTCTATTCCCTAGTACAAGTTGGCGTAAATAAACAGACCATTCAAAATCCATGAAAAGCCCATTTTATAAGCTTTTTGACTTTTGACTTCCGCCTTGCGGTACTAGTCCCTAAGAGGATGTTTGTTTCCATTTATCTAAAATATCTTTAAATACGAGTTCTTCGATCCAAGTTTTCGCAACTACTGCTAAGGGTAGCGCCATGACTAGTCCCAAAGCACCAAAAAAGCCGGCGAAGAAGAGTTGTGCTGTGAGGGTAAAGGCTGGTAAGAGGGATACTTGTTTGGCCATGACTGTGGGAGTTAGCCAGTAGCTTTCTATGTTTTGAATGATTAGGTATAAAATTAAAACTGCGATCGCTTTCCAAGGTGCTTCGAGAAAGGCGATCGTCATTGGTAAGATGACGCTTAAGGTGGGGCCAATGTTGGGAATAAAGTTGAGTAACCCTGCTAGTACAGCATGAGCTAGTACCAAGGGTACTCGTAAAATCAGCAAACCTAACCCACTCAAGAAGCCAATAAATACCATTGTAATTAAAGCTCCAACTGTCCAGTGTCCCAAACCCTCGCCGCACAAAGTGAGAATTTCTTCTACCCGATGGCGGTAAAATGACGGGAAACACCGTACAAAAACTTTACGGTAGGGTTGGGGATTGACTAACAACATCAAAGTTAAAACTATTACCAGTAAAAATTCTAAGGCCGCAGTAAAGCCTGTAGAGAAAAACGCGATCGCTTGTCTCCAGATATTTTCAGTTAATGGCTGTAGTTCTTGAATTAAATTATTAATGTCTGGTAAGTTCGTTACATAAGGACCGATAATCGTACCTTCTAACCAAGTAATCACCTGCTGAATCTGAGCTACTCCACTGGGAAACAACTTGACCAATTCCTGAAACTGGTCGATGAAAGGTGGCACAATTACCAAGAAACAAGTAACTAACAAACCGAGGACAATCACCACACTTAGCCACACAGCCCAAATTCTCTGCATTCGAGACTGTTGAAACCGTAGCACTAGTTGGTTAATCGCTGTTGCTAGCACGATGGCTGTAAATAACAGCAACAATAACTGGCGAATTTCCCAGAGAATATAAAGTGAGATCACCAGCGCAAAAAATCCCAGCAATTGCCCGATTTTCATTTTTTAGCTTCCTCTTATATCTATTTAATAAATATAAATTATTAAACACCAATAACCAGTTATACAAACTTAGTCCGCGCCGGCGGAATCAGAAAAATTAAACATCAATATTCAAAAAATAAAAGAGTTATGTTGCTGCCATACTGTACTATAGATAAACAGAAAATTTCCCTTGCTAGATATTTTGTGGTAATTGCTTGACAAATAGCTTACAACATTTTAATCAGCAATATTCAAAGACAAGTTTATTGGTAAAATACCTCAAAAGATAGATGTGTAATTAACTTAAGTAACACCTAATCATCTGTGATATTAATTGCATTTTTTATCCATAAAATTATTTTAAATTATTCTCACTGATGCGAATTAACCTCTTAGCCTGATGAATCAAACATGAAAAACCAATTATCCCAGATTTTATGGGTTGTAGGGGCAGCGATGACGCTGGTTTTAACTGGGTGTGAACAGATAGTTGAATATTTACCACCTTTACCTAGAGTCGAGATTCCATCAGATAAGCCGCCACAGTCGCCACAACCAACCCAATCTGCCACAACTGAGCAAATCGAAATTGCAGTTCGCCAAGGCATTAATGAGGTGCGTCAAGATGAAGAACTCCAGCCTCTAGAGCATAATGAGAAACTAGCACAGGTTGCCCGTAATTACAGCCGACAAATGGCAGAGAATAACTTTTTCAGTCATACTGGCGATGATGGCAGTAATCTCCAAGACAGAGTAAGTGCTGGTGGTATCATCTACTGGGTGGTCGGGGAAAATCTCTTCAAAGGTACAAATGTTCCTCAACCTGTAAAAGTCGCGGTTGATGGTTGGATGGAAAGTCCCGGACATCGTGAAAATATTCTTCGTCCGGTTTTTACAGAAACGGGTGTGGGAGTTTGGCGAGTTGACAACACCTATTACATCACTCAGTTGTTCTTACGGCGTTAAGGTAGGGATTTGGGTTACAGCTTTTTTCAATGGGGTATTTTAAGCTTGTCATTCCAGTAGTCGGGTTTAGGAAATTAGGATAATGGTGGGTTACGCTGCGCTAACCCACCCTACAATTTTGGGGTAATTTATTTTTTGGTGTTTCCTGAATCTGTATCTCATTCAAATGAGAAGCACTGTATAAGTTTTGCTTTGATTTTTTTCCTAAGTGTGTATCAATTTACTCGAATTACCGCATCCTTCCAGGGTGTGAAATTTTGGTATGCTGATTGATTTAGGGACTGATTTTTTAGGTGATGAAATACTAGATTACTTCTGTCTAAGGGTGGTAATAAAACTATTGCCATAACTGTAAAAAAGTAAGGTATAAATTAAATTTATATTTTCAATAGTTATAGTTTTATTTTTGTCTATTACATCTGATAGTTGGTGAGCAAAAGACATTTGTAATAAGTATTTTTTGGTCTTTTTTGTTGTGAAGATTTCAGTTATTTAATAGCTAAAATTAAATTTTACAAAGAATTATTTACCAAGTTAGCAATCTTCTATTGCTTCAATTTACTTGTCCTCAAACTTTAAACATGAGATTGGAGTTAAGGCTATGGCATTTTTTGGCTATCACGCCTCTCACGAGCAATTTAAACCCAGCGCTCTTTTAGAATATGTCCAAGCAGCTCATCAAGCTGGATTTAGTCGCATATCTTGTTCTGATCATTTTCATCCGTGGAGCGATCGCCAGGGCGAAAGCGGTTATGCTTGGTCTTGGCTAGGTGCGGCCATGCAGTCTACACCCTTGAATTTTGGTGTGGTTTGCGCCCCCGGACAGCGCTATCACCCGGCAATTATCGCCCAAGCTGCGGCTACTTTGAGTGAAATGTTTCCCCAACGGTTTTGGGTAGCATTGGGCAGTGGACAGGCTTTAAATGAGCAGATTACAGGGGATTTTTGGCCGGCGAAAGCTGTACGAAATATGCGCCTCAAAGAGTGTGCTGATGTGATGCGCGCCCTCTGGAAAGGTGAAACTATCACTCACTACGGTCTGGTAAACGTGGAACAAGCAAAGCTTTATACCAGACCAGCCATAGCACCGTTGATTATGGGGGCAGCAATTACCCCAGCCACTGCGGAATGGTTAGGAAGTTGGGCGGATGGACTGATTACTATTTCTCACCCCTATGAAATGCTGAAGCAAGTTGTAGAAGCATTCCGGCGAGGTGGTGGCGAAGGAAAACCAATGTATCTAAAAGTACAGCTTTCCTATGCAGCCGATGAAACTCTCGCCCTAGAGGGAGCTTATGATCAATGGCGGACAAATATTTTCCCAAGTTATATATTGACAGACTTGCGGCATCCCCAGCAATTTGAGGCGATCGCACAATTTGTCAAACCAGAAGATATGTATCAATCTGTCCGTATCTCAGCCACTCCGCAACAGCATATTGACTGGCTCAAGCAAGATATTGAACTCGGCTTTAACGAAATTTATTTACACAACGTTAATCGCCAACAGCAGAAATTTATCGAAGTTTTTGGCAAAGAAGTAATTCCAGCCCTTCAAGGTACTAATTAAGGAGTAAATAAACAATTATGCGAGTAACTGTCGGCCCACCAATTCTGACAATTAATCATGGTAGTACCTTTATGGCCACTGACTTGGGTGGAGAAATCAATCCCCATAGTCATCTCGGAATTTTTTCAGATGATACCAGATTTTTAAGTGACTATGCCTGCTACGTTGATGGTAAATCCTGGATTCGCCTGACTTCCGCAACCACAACATATTATGCCGCACGGGTTTATCTGATCAATCCCCAGTTCACTTCTACACAAGGCAAAATTGCTCAAGGTGATTTATCGTTAATTATTAGCCGGACAGTAGAACAGGGAATACATGAGGATCTCGACATTACAAATAATGCATCCCACCCTGTCAACTTTAATCTAGAAATTGCTCTGGCTTCCGACTTTGCTGATATTTTCGAGGTAGCTTCACAGCAATATGTGCGTCGGGGGCATATTGAAACCAAATGGCAAGAAGCAGAAAATCAGCTAGAAACGAGCTATAAAAATGACACCTTTTACCGTTGTTTGATTTATAAACCTTGTAACTTTACATCCCAACCTCACTATGCAAACGGTCGCGTTACCTTTGATATATCACTAGAACCGAGTGAAACTTGGCACACTTGCTGTAAATATCACCTGATTGATCATCAGCACGTGCGCGAAGCTGTTAATTTGTGTTATCAAGCAATGCTAGATCCCGCTATTGTCAGTACAGAAATTGAAAGGTTGCATTGTCAATGGCGAGACTCGGTAACTGGTATTGTCTGCGCCAATGAGGATTTAGTCCGGCTTTATCGCCAGTCAGTTGAGGATTTAGGTTCACTGCGATTATATGACTACGATTTTGAACCAGATATTTGGCTACCAGCCGCAGGTGTACCCAAGTTTGTGACGCTGTTTGGCCGTGACAGTTTGATTATTAGTCTACAAAATATGATTGTCCATCCCGGTTTTGCCCGTGGAGCGCTGCAAAAATTGGGACAGTTACAAGCGACTGAATTAGACGATTGGCGTGATGCTCAACCGGGTAAGATTCTCCATGAAGTCCGCCAAGGTGAATTAGCATATTTTAGCAAAGTCCCCCATACACCTTATTACGGTACTGCCGATGCGACACCTTTATTTCTGATTACTTTGCATGAAACTTGGAAGTGGTTGGGAGATGATTCATTGTTGCAGAATAACCGAGATAGAGCATTGCGTTGTCTGGAATGGATTGATAATTATGGAGACTTAGACGGTGATGGATTTCAAGAATACCAAACGCAATCATCAGGGGGAATTGAAAATCAAGGTTGGAAAGACTCAGGTGATGCAGTTGTCTATCCAGATGGAAGCCAGGTAAAAGCACCAAAGGCATTATGTGAGTTACAAGGCTATGTGTTTGATGCATGGATGCGAATGGCGGAGGTGTTTGATGTTCTGGGTGAAGGACATTTTGCTCAAGAATTACGCACTAAAGCTGCTAAACTGCAAGTAAGTTTTGAAGAGCATTTCTGGAGTGAAGATTTAGAGTGTTATGTTTTTTGTCTAGATCCAGAGAAGCAACCAGTGCGATCGCTAACTTCAAATGCAGGTCATTGTCTCTGGAGTGGTATCGCCAGCCCTGAACGTGCAGCCCGTGTAGTCAAGCGGCTAATGCAACCAGATATGTGGAGTGGTTGGGGTATTCGGACATTAAGCACCGAAAATCCTGCCTATAATCCTTACTCCTATCACTTAGGTTCGATTTGGCCTCATGACAATGGCATCATTGCAATGGGATTTAAACGTTATGGTTTTGCGGCGGAAGTAGCCGAAGTTGCTCACGGTACTTTTGATGCAGCCAAGTATTTTGCCAGTTATCGTTTACCAGAACTTTTTGCGGGAATTAAGCGGGAAGCGGGAGCTTTTCCAGTTCCTTACATTGAAGCCAACGTGCCTCAAGGCTGGGCTGCGGCATCAGTTTTTCATTTAATCCAAGCAATGCTGGGTTTACAAGCTGATGCGCCTAATCAGTTGCTTTACGTTGATCCACATATACCAAAATGGCTCCCTGAAATTGAACTCCAGCACGTAGAAATTGGTAATTCTCGTGTGGATTTGCAGTTTTGGCGGGAAGGTGAAATTACCCATTGGGATGCGGTGGTTAAATCTGGTGAGGTGGAGGTAAAACAGCAAACTTGGCAACCTTGGAGAACTGATAAGTAGGTGGGCGTAAATAAAGTTAACTGGCGGGGGTCGTCATTTGTCCTTTGTCCTTCTCTGCGAGACACTACGTGAACGGCTACGCTCCCTTCGGCTTACGCTCAGGGCAAGCAGGGTAAATCATTGGTCATTGCTAAGGGTTTCATGGGTGTTTACTTTTCGTAATCCATACCCACCTACTTACAACTAGGGATTTCTAGCCTTTTTCTATGGAATCTTCGCTTTCAGCCAGACTAAAAACGTAGGAAACTCTGATGATTTCGTTGAGTTACAAAAGTTTTCGATTTACTAACCTTAGTTTTCAAAAGTTTGGGGTTTACTGATAATGAATAGTTAGATCCTATGGCAAGTTTGAGTAATATCAACTATAGGACTACTATTTGATATTTGAACAGACACGTAGGGTGTGTTAGCGGTAGCGTAACGCACCAAAACCTTAATAATGGTGCGTTACGGACTTCATCCTAACGCACCCTACAATACTTAATTGTTTCATAAATCAAACCGGATTCCTATATGTTTCAAGGCTATAACTGGCTTCAATGGGTAATTCCATATCATCAATCTCAGCGAAACATCGCTTTGCCATATCATTTAACCCTAGAATTATTTGCCTCTTTGGAGTCTACAGGGATGAGGATCAATAGCTCCTCTCGCTTTAATCAAGGCAACTATAGAGTTAAAACAAATGGCAATTTAGTGAATATCAAAGGTCCCTTTCGCAAACAGGGGAAATTTCCACTCGCAGCTCAAATTTTTATTCAGCCACCGCAGATTAAGAACGAGACATCTATCTATATAAAAATTAGACCTACCTTCAGGGCATTATTTCCTATATCTTTTCTGTGTTTATCAATGCCTACATTTTTTGTCTTTTCGGGTGCTTTTGAGGATTTATTATCATTAAATGTATTGATGACATTCTTATTGTATCCTTATGCGATCATAATCATATTTTTTAATATTGAAATGGGAATCTTGATGAATGTATTACAGGAGCAGATAAAAACTAGAGCTGATTTCTGACTTCATCGGGAGCATGAGACTTGAGAGTTATACATTCTGGAAATAGAGCCAATGAAAAGATTTTTTCTGCTGACAATTTCGGTGCTTCTGTTCGTAATATGTTTGACTCAGCCTGCTGTGGAGTTTGAGAAAGTTTGTACAACCTTTGCTTCTCCTGAACTGAAAATTGCCGGCTTGTGGAATGAGCCTCTGGGTCCGTTAGAAATTATGCGTGGGCTAAATATCCTGATAATGGGCGCGATCGGTGTCGTTTTTATCCAGTATGGTGCTTTTGGCTGGTTGGCGAACCCGCTCTATTTTGCGGCGTTGTTCACATCCTTTAAAAGCAGGGGATATCTGCCGAAGTTATTGGCAATGGGATCATTAGGTGTAGCACTAGTCAGTCTATGGTTAACAAACTGGTTTCCGCTTTATGCAAATGCTGCGGGGTTTTGCTATTTCTCCGCAATTCAACCCAAGACGGGGTATTGGCTGTGGCTATTGGCGATCGCATTGTTGAATGTTCATATCTGGGTAAGTGCGCCTCACAAGTCCATCAAGCCGACAGCAGAAATATAAGAGCGTTATTGCATATTTCATACTTCCGTCGTATTTAACAATATCTGCAAACTCAGGTCATACCTCTATGGAAGAAATTATTTCTAATTACTTTTGGCTATTGGCGATCGCTCTCAATGGAATTAATGCGCTGATCTTCTGGGTGCGATCGCTAATCCTAATCCTGAATTACAGTTATTGTAGGTTGGGTATAACGAAGTGAAAACCCACAAATTTACCCAAATTTTTAACCTACATAGACGTTGGTTTTTAGGCATAACTGAACTGTCTTATGGAAGAAAGGACTAAAGTCCTGACTACGAACTTATGCCAAAATTTGTTGTAAATCTAAAGTAAAATCAGGAAGCACATCTTCACCCGATAAACTTGTAGGAGATTGTAAAATTTCTGGTGGTTGATGAGGACGATAAATTTCTACTTGTTGGTCATGGGGATTAATTAACCAACCAAGTTGTAAACCATTGGCTAAATATTCCCGCATTTTGGCTTGAGTGTCTGCGACATCATCAGTTTCAGAAACCAATTCCACAGCAAAATCAGGACACAAAGGCAGAAATTTCTTTCTTTGCTGGGGAGTGAGACTATCCCATTTTTCCATCCTGATCCAAGCAGCATCAGGAGAACGAGTTGCACCATTAGGAAGTTTAAAGCCAGTGGAAGAATCAAAAGCTTTTCCCAAGTTATATTGACGGTTCCAAAACCATACTTGACCTAATAAATCAAAATTCCGGTTTCCCGTTTCTCCCCCAGTTGGTGACATGATAACTAATTCACCTTCCGCAGATAATTCCAAACGCAAATCCTTATTAGCAGCCACAACCTGAGCAAATTCGTCATCAGTAAATTGGAGATGAGCCGGTAATTGTAAAGTTAAAGCGCTCATAATTACTTCCTCCAGCCTCTAAAATATGGTAACTGCATCTTCTAACAATTATCGGTTAAAACTAAAACGCCCGTTAACCGTTTCGCCTTTAATCTCTGCGGTAATTCTCACTTGATACTGACCTGACGCTGCTTCATTCAGCGCGGTGTGTCCAGAAGGCTCCTGTGATGAAGGCTATACAGGCGATCGCACTTCCTCCAGCTATTGCTATCAGCCACAGTGGTAAGCTGGATATTGTGATCACAGGCGTGTGTTCCGGTTCCTGTGTTGTATTTGGACTTCCACTACAAATGCTGGGGAAGGCAGAGAATTAGGCATCGCAATCACAAATCCTTACTTGTTATACCAAGCTTGTCGCCACTGCTTCATTTGATTAATTTCCGTTTCTTGCGCCTGAATAATCTCCTCAGCCAATTCCTTCATTTCCGGGCGCTGAGACTTCTGCAAAGCATCTTGAGCCATAACTAAAGCCCCTTCATGGTGAGGAATCATCCCATTAATAAAGCGCAAATCAAACTCAGCATCAGCCGCACCCAAATCCATGCTCATCATCATGGCTTGCTTTTGCTCAGGTGTCATCTCCATCATGTGACCCATTTCAGCATGATAAGCCATGACTTTATCCCCAGCATTAGGATACCAGGCTGTTCGCCACTGCTGCATCTGAGCAATTTCTTGGTTCTGGGCTTGAATGATTTCGTCTGCTAGCTTTTTCATTTCAGGACGTTGTGATTTTTCCTGTGCTTCCTGAGCCATATCTAAAGCCCCTTGATGGTGAATAATCATCCCATCAATGAACCGTAAATCATAGCTAGCATCGGCTGGCCCTAAATCCATTGCATGATCCATACCACCGTGCTTCATCTGCTGCTGGTCGCTTGTTTCGGTTACAGTCGTATTGGGGTTTGGGTTTTCGGAACTCGTCGTCGAACAAGCCGTCAAAACTCCGCCAGTTAAAGATGTCAATGCTACAAAGCTCAACGCCAGAAACTTATTTTTCAAAGATAAAATTTGCATAACTCTTATCCACAAGACATAACTCCGATTATATTATCAACTCTCCAGTTAACTAGAGAGTCAAGCTGTGCAGTGATGTTTACTCTACAATTGAGCATTGCAGACAAAGATGAAACCAGGATGAAATGCTTCTATTCCCTGACTACAATAGGAAGTAAAACTCCCCTCAAGGTAATTGGGCATTTATTCCCCAGTCCCAGAGCATGACCTATGAAACGACTTCTCAAGCAATCGGCTTTTTGCTTAGTTTTACTCGTAACTGGATGTATCCCTACCAGAGATGTCAGGAATGCTCAACAACCTCTCGACTTAAATCTATTAGCGAAATCAACAGAAAATTCTGATGTAAATTATGTAACAAGAGTTGTCCAAGAGGTAGGCCCCGCAGTGGTGCGAATTGACTCCACGCGCACTGTAGCAATATCCCCTGACCCTGTAATAGAAAGATTTTTTCCGGGACAGTTGCCCACAAGAGAAGAAGTACAAGAGGGACTTGGCTCAGGGTTTATAACTACTGCCGATGGGCTAATTTTTACTAATGCTCATGTGGTAGCAGATGCGGATAAGGTCACAGTTATCTTAAAAGATGGTCGCAGTTTTCAGGGCGAAGTTGTAGGTGCTGACTCTGTGACTGATGTTGCTGTTGTCAAAATTGCTGCTACGGAATTACCAACAGTCAAGCTGGGTAACTCAGATAACTTAATGGCGGGAGAACCTGCGATCGCGATCGGTAATCCTTTAGGATTAGATAACACCGTCACCCAAGGAATCATCAGCGCCACACAGCGTTCTGTAGCCGGTCTGGGTGTACCAACCGAGCGAGTAGACTTTATCCAAACCGATGCAGCCATTAATCCCGGTAACTCTGGTGGACCTTTGCTGAATGCTCAAGGAGAAGTGATTGGGATGAACACCGCCATCATCCAGGGAGCGCAAGGATTAGGTTTTGCCATTCCCATCAACACTGCTCAAAGAATTGCAGAACAATTAATAGCTACAGGACGAGTAGACCACCCCTACATCGGTATTCAAATGGCTCAGTTAAATCCTGAACTGCGCGAGAAACTTAATCAAAGTGATGCTGATATTAAAATTACTCAGGATACAGGTGTGATTGTTCTGGGAGTCGTCCGCAACTCCCCTGCTTTCCGGGCTGGAATGCGTCCCGGCGACATGATTGAAAGTATTAATAATATTGCTATTAAAAATATCAAGCAAGTGCAGCAACAAGTAGAAGCCACCAATATTGGTAAACCTATGCAAATTACTCTCAATCGCGATGGTAGCAGACAACAAATTACAGTTCAACCAGAAGCTTTACCCACAAAATAGCAAAACTTCTGTATAGAATTTAATATCAAGTTGATCACTTATTAAACCTGGAACCCCTCCAAATCGAAGCTTTCTCTTCCCTCTCCGCTTGCGGGTTGGGGGTAGGCTCATCATCCATTTTAATCTTGCTCAAGATCAGGGACTTCCAAATAAAAAACACTCAACCACTTAACTTAACGCAAAAAACCGTTCGTTCGGACGTTCGGCGAAGCTCAGTCGAGCCGCTGACGCTCACGGCGAAGCCTCTTGAACCCTCTTTCCTCCGTGTCCTCTGTGCCTCTGTGGTATGCGCTACGCGCAAGCTACACTAACGTTTACTGCGATAATTTATTTCTTGGAAGTTCCTAACTGAATAGCTGCGAAGTTATGAAAAAATAACTACATTATCTGGTTTGCTAATAACCTGAATATCCTGAAAAGAATACATGAAAATAAGCTGGAAGTTTGTTGCTATTCTGAGTTTATCTATTGCACTCTTACCTTCTCCAGCCCTTGCTAACGGAGGATCAGCCTTGCTATGGACTGGAATAATTCACCTTTTTATTGGCAATTCAGTCATTGGGTACATAGAAGGGGGAATGCTTTCAAAGTGGTTTCACGTACCACGAGGAAAAGCAACCAGCATACTCATCATAGCCAATTATGCCTCGGCTTGGGGAGGAATGTTGTTGCTGGCAGTTGTGTTATCCAGTAATTCGATGATCACCATTGAAAACATTCATAATTGGCTCTATATTTTCTGGACTATAGCCTTTTTATTCACCTTAATCATTGAATATCCCTTCTTTTCGTTTCTAGTTCGGAAGCAGCAAAATTCATGGCAAACATCTGTGAAAGCTACAATTATTATTCATGGCATCAGCTACTTCTTCCTATTTGGTTGGTACGCCTTGACTAGCTACAATAGTATGTTAAATCAGCTTGATATCGTATCAGCCGCACAGCTACAACCAAAAGAAGAATATGTGATGTATTTCATAAATTCTGAAGGTAATCAAGCAGTTCGCTCTAACTTGCAAGGGAAAGATCAAGAAACTATAGAACTTTCTGAGTTTCAGGCTTTTGTTCCGGAAGAGGTTTCTAATTTTGGCCCTGTCCCCCAACCAAATGAAAATACTAATTGGCAATATTATCTGGGTATGTTATCACCTGCGGGAGGAATTGCGGGTTATCACAAATCCGAGAATTTAAGCTTGAAACTTAATCTGGAGACACCCTTGGCATCATGGCGTGTGAGTCATGCAACTCATCTAGAAGGAGATTTTGTCGTATTTCAACTTGGTGATGATCAAATCTGTATTCTCCATCCTGAACAGAGAAAAATGGCTTTGATTGCACGGGGAAGCAAGCCTATTGTTGTCAAAGCGCAATCATGAAACTTGTACAATCAGGCATCCCACCCAATGGGGAGCAGGAAATACAGTAGAATTTTACGATCCTAATTATTGATACGACCTACTTCCCCCAAATGAAAATGAATAAGGGGTACAACTGAAGTAATTGAAACCTTGAGCAACATAAATCAATATTTATTGAATAGAATACATGAAAATTCGATTTAGTTTGGTTTTTATTCTCAGTTTATTGCTCACAACTTTTCCTTTTCCAGCCCTAGCTAATGCCGCAACACCTTTAATATGGACTCAATTTATATATCTTATATTTGGTAATGCAGTCATCGCTGTAATTGAAGGCAGACTGCTTTCAAAGTGGTTTCATACACCAAATTCCAAAACAATCGTTATACTGATTTTCGCCAATTATACCTCTGCTTGGGTGGGAGTATTATCCCTAGCTCGACTATCAACTAATATTCCGAATCTAAATATTGAAAATATCCGTTTCTGGCTTTCTATCTTTGTTGTTCTTGCTTTTTTAATGACCTTAATTATTGAATATCCTTTCTTTTGGTTACTATTTCGCAAACAGCCGAATTCATTCTTCAAGGCTCTTAAAGCTACATTTATTATTCATGGTATCAGCTACCTACTACTATTGGTTTTGTATGGTTTGGCTAGCCAGACGAGTATGTTAACTCAGCTTGATGTTGTCTCAGCCTCAAAGTTACAACCGAGGGAAGAATATGTGCTGTATTTCATCTCTGCTGAAAATAATCAACCAATTCGTTCTAATTTGCTAGGGAAATTGCAACAGACTGTGCAGTTATCTGAGTTTGATTCTGTTATTTCCCGAGTTCGCCCTCCTTATCGTTCTGTCCGCAAACTGACTGAAAATACAAATTGGGAATATAGACGTAACTGGCATGGGGGAATTTCAGGTCATAACAAATCTGAAGATTTAAGGTTTCAATTCTCCCTTGAGACACCTTTGGCATGGTGGCGGATGAATAGTGCAACTCACCTGGAAGGAGATTTTGTGGTATTTCAACTGGGTAAGGATCAAATTTGTATTCTTCATCCTGAACAAAGAAAGATAGCTTTGATTGTTAGGGGAAACCAGCCAGTTATTGTGAAATTTGACAGTCATTAATCTATGCTTCCCGTAGATTAATGACTACTTTGTGACTTCATTAACAGTCCGTTGGATATCACCTAAAAACCCGGCAACCATCATCTTGTTGAGATTTGCCACAGAGTCTAATTTTTGAGTTGAAGGTGTCCCTATCAAAAGATACATCTCAGTTCTCTATCGTTTGCTAGAGGCGAAATCACTTACCCTTTTCTATACTTGCGGTGATATTTACAAACCTTTGGGAATAAATAATAAAACTTTCTTAACTACGAATTACGAATTACGAATTATGCAAGGTTTTCGTCTTGGTTCTATTTTCGGATTTGAAATCCGAGTAGACTTGTCTTGGTTCTTAATTTTCTTCCTCGTTTTGTGGACTTTAAGCGTGGGTTTATTTCCCACCAACTATCCAGGATTTAACAATGCTACTTATTTTGGCATGGGTCTAGTAGCAACACTACTATTTTTCGCCTCGCTGCTGGCACATGAACTTTCTCACTCCTTCGTCGCCAGGGCTAAAGGAATTCCCGTGGAAGGTATCACCCTATTTATTTTTGGTGGAGTTTCACGGACTCGTATGGATGCAGAAACTCCTGGGGATGAGTTCCAAATTGCTGGGGTAGGGCCGCTTGTGAGTCTGCTTCTAGCTGGATTTTTCGGCTTGATTTGGTATGTGGGCATAAATGCTGGTTGGAGTGTCGTCTTCACAGGTGTTTTTGCTTACCTGGCTGTGATTAATCTGGCTTTGGCTATCTTCAATATGCTCCCCGGCTTTCCCTTAGATGGCGGTCGCGTTTTTCGTTCGATTATCTGGAAGTATACTGGCAATCTCAAAAAAGCGACAAAAATTGCCACTAACGGGGGAAAATTACTAAGTTATCTGTTAATTGGCTTCGGTGCTTTGGAGATGTTTGCTGGCGCAATTTTAGGCGGACTGTGGTTGATTCTCATTGGTTGGTTCTTGTACAATGCCGCAGAAAGTAGCTATGAAGAGCTTTTGCTTCGCACCAGTTTAGAAGGGGTAAAGGCGGGAGAAATCATGACTCCTCATCCAGAAACTGTCAACCCTGACATGAACCTCCAAGAGTTAGTGGATACATACTTTCTCAGTCGTCGCTATCATTCTTTTCCAGTCACAGAAGACAGTCATCCGATAGGCATTATTACCTTAAATCAGGTCAAAGATATTCCCAGAGAGGAATGGAAATATCGGACTGTCAAAGATACAATGATTCCTACAGAAAACCGTGTTACAGCCAGTCCAGATGAGCAGATGTCTAAAGTATTGCAAAAAATGCAAGACTCCGGAGTCCGACGTGTACTGGTAATTCAAAATGGCTTACTTAGGGGCATTATTACTGCCCATGATTTGGCTAACTGGTTGCAGCGACAAAGAGATTTAGGTCAGGTTACCTAAGATTGATTCACTGAAAAATAAGCATAAAAATCGAAATAATCTGCACTTTATTTAAAAAGGTTGCTGGGCGTAAATTTGCCATTTCTCGGTGAATATTCGGAGCAATCCTGCGCTTCTTCAGTGAGGACAATAGAAGGTTGTACGGCACATTTGAGATAATGATTATTTGAATAAAAGCGACAGTTTTTACAGGGGACTTTATGTAAACCCTTGACAGAAAAAACCATCTTATTGTCTAAAAAAGTCCTAATTTTTTGCAATATTAGGAAAAAGAGTACCCAACTGAATAGCAAGACTATGGGAGATAAAGTTAAAGCTATATCATTGAAATCTAAGCCATCTGGTGGGATTTGCTCTTGTTTAACTTCACTGCGAGTAACCTGAGAAAAATTTCTATTTTCAGCAATTTTTTGGAACAGAGTTGGCTCAACAGACATTTTCTTTACCCTCAACTATATACAATATGTTGTTTTTTGTTCCCAGATTAATTGGTGCTTTGATAATACCCATAAAATTTGCTCGGAGTTGATCAGGATTTAATTGATTTATGGGAATTTTGTCAGAACTTCAATTAGCAAATAAAGATAAATTTTAAGAATGATAACTTCCCCAATTAAACCAAAATTTTTGCAGGCTGAGTTGAAAAAAATACCAGATCATTAAGTAAGTGGGACTCGGAAAAACCAAACTATCTTACGAAAAGTAAACACCCATAAAACTCTTAGCAATGACCAATGAAAAATGACAACCCCCGCCAGTTAAATTTATTTACGCCCACCTACTTATTTGATAGAGTTTGATAGAGTTTGTTATCCCTGAAATCAGAAAAATTTAGTGATTATTTTTTCCTCAATCAACGAGATATGAGATATTGATTATGTTTTAATTATATATTTAGCAAAATAAAATTTTTCGTATATCTGTCGATAGTTTTGTTAATGATTTGAAATAATATATCTAAGGTTATATATTAATATAAGGGACTTAAAAAAATAAGTATTTTATGTTAGAATTAACCATAATTAAAGCCGATTTTTACTCAAATAAAAATTTAAACATTATGTAGTATGGTAATTCCCATTCAAGTAATACCAATTATTTGTGAGGCTGCATATTATTTCGACTCCACCCCTAACCCTTCCGGTGCAAGTGAGAAGGGGAACTGGATGTCTGGTTAAATTCTATTTATACGTCTTTATATTAAATTGGTATGAGGTAGAAGCAGTAATAATTAAACGCAGATGGACGCAGATAAACGCGGATAATTTTGTACTTTATTAGACTAGGAAATGCTATGGTTTTTTGCAGACAAAAGTCGCAAATATTTTGCATAAATTAAGCATATTGAGGAATTATCGATGGTGAATCTTCTTCTCACTTGGTTAGTGACTACAATCAGTTTTTTAATTATTTCTAGGTTACCTATAGGTATTGAAATTGATAATTTTGCGAAAGCAGCAATTTCTGCGGCTGTTTTCGGAGTTTTGAATGCAATTTTGCTGCCAATTCTGAGTTTGTTTACATTACCATTCATCATTCTCAGCTTTGGCTTATTTTTCTTTGTGTTGAATGCCATTATTTTTGCTTTAGCGGCTGCTATAGTTCAGGGTTTTACTCTCAGATGGGGTTTTTGGAGTGCATTGATTGGTTCTATTGCTTTAGCGATTGTTAATTCTATTCTCTTGGCTCTTGTCAGAACAGGAGGTTAAAAATACTGGTTAAATATAGCTGGGGAGTGGAGAGTGGGGGAAGAAGCAGGGGAGCAGGGAGCAGGGAGCAGGGGGGAAAAATTGTGACTTCCCAATGTGACTAATGACCAATGATTTACCCTGAGCGTAGCCGTTCACGTAGTGTCTCGCAGAGAAGGGCAAAGGACAAATGACGACCCTAGCCAGTTAACTTTATTTACGCCGACCTACTTATCCGTTTATGTCTTAACCTCCTTGGCGGTTGCTATAACAGCAAAAAATGAAGTTTTAAGTATACAAATATTGATGGTGGTGTGAATAATTATGTCCAAATTGATCAGAGAAAAAATTGCCTTTGTACTCACAGGTGTGCTGCTGGCTATTGTGCTAATTTCTTGTCAAGCAGTACCTATAGCGGAATCACAATCTCCAGCAACTCCCACTGCTACAACGTTTCCCCCCGTAGCTTCTCCTGATGGCGAACTGAGTGCTAATCCCGCAAAGTTACCAGCATTGCCCTATGATTATACGGCACTAGGAAAAGCTATTGATGCAGAAACGATGAAACTACATCATGATGGACATCATGCTAGTTATGTGAATAACCTGAATGATGCTCTCAAGAAAGAGCCAGATTTGCAAAAAAGCAGTGTGGAAGCTTTGCTGCGGGACTTAAATAACGTTCCGGAAAGTATTCGCACAGATGTCCGCAATAACGGTGGTGGTCACCTTAACCACACAATTTATTGGCAAATCATGAGTCCGGAAGGTGGTGGAGAACCTACAGAGGAAATTGCGGCAGAAATTAACCAAACTTTTGGCAGTTTTGATCAGTTTAAAGAACAGTTTAACCAAGCTGGAGGCGATCGCTTCGGTAGTGGTTGGGTATGGCTAGTGCGTAACCCAGCCGGAGAACTGCAAATCCTCACTACAGCTAATCAAGATAACCCGATTATGGATGGTGCATATCCGATTATGGGTAACGATGTGTGGGAACACGCATATTACCTGAGATATCGCAACCGCCGAGCTGAGTATTTAAATAATTGGTGGAACGTGGTCAATTGGCCGGAAATTAACAAGCGATCGCTTGTTTCATTGCAGTCGGGTAGTTAGGAAACAGTAGAGACGACGAGGATGACAACAATTCTAGTGGCTCAGATACAAAGCCGTCCTAGTCCTAATCAACGTACACTCAGACGCAATAGTGAGTATTTTTCATCGCATATCTCTATTCATTCTGGCAATAGTAGCCTCGATTTCACTAGTCTTGATTGCCTCTCCCGCAGTGATTATACCCCCAGTTAACCCAGTGGAACCAGTCACTGTTTATGTGGTTGATTTAGGCTTACATTCGAGGTTGGTTTTGCCTGATGGTGATGACGGATTCATTCAGTATGCTTTCGGTGATTGGCGTTATTTTGCTTTAAACCAGGAAGACTTGGGTAGTGGAATTGCAGCGCTGCTAATTCCCACTCAGGGAGCTTTCGGGAGCAGAAAATATGAGAATATTGCTCAGTTACAGCAGGCTATAGATGGCAATACTAGCATCCTGAATTTTTCCGTGGCCAGAGCCAAAGCAACTCGACTACAAAAATTATTGGATAAACGCTTTCACCAAAATATTGCTACACAGATTTTTAATCCAGTTAATCAAATGAATTTTGTCCAAGATGATCTCGACTATACTTTGTATCACAATAGTAATCACGAGTTGGTTGTGTGGTTAGAAAACTTAGATTGTCGCGTTGAGGGTTTTGTGCTTTTGGCTGATTTTAAAGTGCAATACCCCCGTTAATTCGCTAAGGTATTGATATCATATTTATTTTTAGCAAGCGATCGCTTTTAGCGGGGTGGAGCATCATAGCACCCTCAACAAAAGCCTCAAAATCCCAGTATCTTAGAGAGATAGGTAAAATAGTTACTTCATACCCCCCTCCTCGCTTGCGCTACGGTGTACACACAAGTAATTCCTGTCTGCGTTTGAGCCGGTTTTGCCCCCTAAATCCCCCAAGTTTGGGGGACTTTGAAAATTCTTGTTCCCCCATAATTGGGGGTTAGGGGGCGATTCGATCACTTGTGTGTACACGGTAGCCTCGCTTGCGGGGAGGGGCTGGG